>NZ_NEWI01000047.1:0-21151 GCF_002135005.1 Halorubrum sp. SD612
ACCTCCTTGGCGATGGTGTTGTTGAACCGGAAGATGCGGTCGAGCATCTCCCGCTCCTCCTCCTCGATGACGCCCTCGCGCTCGCCCGTCTCGATGATGTCCTGGATCTCGTCGCGGGTGACGTACGTCGACTCGATGGCCGCCGAGCCGCCGATGACGCTGTTGACGCCCTTGACGATGTAGTCGAAGAGGACGACGAGCGGGTAGAGGGCGTACTCGGAGGCCTTCAGCGGGCGGGCGATCCGCAGCGCCCACGACTCGGTGTTCTCGACGGCGTACGACTTGGGCGCGCTCTCGCCGAAGATCAGCACGAGCGTCGTGATCCCGAAGGTCGTCGCCAGCACCGACTGCCCCCGCGAGAGGTAGATCCCGAACAGCGCGGTGGCGATGGAGGTCATCGCCACGTTGACGATGTTGTTCCCGACGAGGATCGTCACCAGCAGGCGGTGGGGGTTCTGTTTCATGTCGCGGATCGTCTTCGCCCCCGTCACCCCCTCGTCGACGAGGCTATCGATGCGGTGTTGCTGCAGCGAGAACATCGCGATCTCGGACGAGGAAAAGAACGCCGAGAGCCCGATGAGAAGCATAATCGCAACGACACCGAGGGCGGTCACGACCTCTTGACCCGGCATCGGTATCTGGAGGACATCGACCACCGGCGCACTAGACGACAAGCCCATGTTCGTTTGTCATCCGTCGGCCCGCGATTAAAGCGTTCCCTTCGACTAACCCGGAAGCGACCCGACCGCCGCGGAAACGGTCGCCGTGCCGCACACCCGAGCGCGCCCACCGGTGCGCGCGGTGCCCCGAATCGTCGCCGACTCGGATCCGCCGACACCGAGGGTGCCGCTGCCGACACGATTACCCGTCTCGCGGGCGAATCGCGAGGCATGACCGAGCCACAGATCACCCTGTACCGGCTCCAAGCGTGTCCGTACTGCGAGCGCGTGGTCCGGACGCTGAACGAACTCGACGTGGCGTACCGCTCCCGATACGTCGAGCCGATGCACTCGGAGCGCAACGTCGTCAAGCGCGTCTCCGGCGCGCGGAGCGTCCCGGCGATCGTCGACCGCGAGACGGGCGTGACGATGTCCGAGAGCGCGAACATCGTCGAGTACCTCCGCGGCACGTACGGCGACGCGGCGGCCGACGGCGGCCGCGCGGTCGACGCCGAGGGAGTTGCCTGAGATGCCCGACTTCGACGTCGTCTCTCTCCCGGAGACCGACCACGTCGAGGAGGGCGACGCGGCGCCCGACTTCACCCGCCCGCTCGTGAACGGCGAGTACTGGGAGGACCGCTCGCTCGCCGACGTCGTCGACGGGCCGACGCTCCTCCTCTTCCACCCGATGGACGGCGCGTTTCAGGGGACGTACCTCTACAACACGGTCGACGACCACGGGTGGAGCGACGAGGTCGACGTCCTCGGCGTCTCGATCTCGACGCCGTACGCCCACAAGCGCCTGCTCGCCGACCGCGGCGACGGCGTCCGCATCTTCTCTGACCCGGGCGCGGGCGTGATCGAGGAGTACGGCCTCGCGCACGACATCGACGGCATGACGGGGGTCACGGAGAGTCGTCCCGCCGTCTTCCTCCTCGACGCCGACCGAACCGTCGAGTACGCGTGGGTCGCGGGCGAACACCCCGCGTTCCCCGACGCCGAGGCGATCGACGACGCGGTCGCGAACCTCGTCGACTGATACCCTCGCGCTCCGCGGCCGCGTCGTCTCCCGGCGGGCGTCGGTGGGGGCGGCAACGTCCACTCGTCACGCTTTTTCAACTCGGCACCGAATAGCCGCACGTGACCGCCGATACGAGCGACGACGGACCGGACCGATCCGACGAGCTGCGCGCGGCGGCCGCCGCCGTCGACCGCGGCGACCTCGTCGTCTACCCGACCGAGACGGTGTACGGGCTCGGCGCGGACGCGCTCGATCCCGACGCCGTCGAGCGCGTCTTCGACCTGAAGGGCCGCGACCGGTCGAATCCGCTCTCGCTCGGCGTCGCGAGCGTCGACGACGCCCTCCGCCACACCCGCCCGACGGAGCGGGCGGTGGCGTTCGCCCGGGCGTTCCTCCCGGGGCCGGTGACCGTCGTCGTCGAGCGCGGCGACGGCGTGCCGGACGCGCTCACCGCCGGCCGCGACCGCGTCGGGGTCCGCGTGCCGGACCACGACCTCGCGCGGGCGCTCATGGCCGAGACCGGTCCCCTCACGGCGACGAGCGCCAACGTCTCCGGGACCGGCAGCGTCACCGACCTCGGCGACCTCGACGACCGGGTCCGCGATGGGGTCGCCGCCGTGATCGACGGCGGCGAGACGCCCGGCACCGAGAGCACGGTCGTCGACCCCGAGGCGGGGACGGTCCACCGCCGCGGGGCGATGGCGGGCGCCATCGAGGCGTGGCTGGCGGACCCGCCGGTAGACGGGTAGAAGCGCCGGCGAGAAGCGGTCGGCGCGTTAGACGGAGAGGTCGCCCTTCGCCTTGATCACGTCGAGGTCCCCGGCGTCGACCGTCTCGACGTCGAGCCAGTGGGGGACGTACTCGCGTTTGTCGTAGGCGTCACGTTCGTCCTCGGTGCCGACGGTACACCATAGCTGGGGCTCGTCCGGGCCGTGCCAGCCCCCCTGGACGTTGATGCCGAAACAGACCAGCTCCTCGCCGTCGTGCTCGATCACCGCGTCCTTCCGGATGTCGGGGTCGCCGCGGATGATGAGGTGTTTCATGTGCCGGCGTTTGCGTGTTCCGGGCTTAATCGCTTCGATACCGCGAATCGACGGGCGTCGGGGCGCGACCGCGAACGTCGATTCCGATCAGCCGGAGTAGTAGTACTCGCCGTCGCGCTTCTGCTGGCTGTCGAGCTGTGAGCCCGGCTTATTGATCCGGGGGCGTCCGGTTCGCTCGTCGCGGCGGAAGGTGATCTCGAGGTCGGCGAGGAACTCGTTCATGCCGTCGCGCATGTCCTGCGGCGGCGCCGCGCGGCCGCGCTCGGCCGGCTCGCCGTCGAACACCATCAGCCGGTCGGCCAGCAGGTCGATCATGTAGATGTCGTGGTCGATCACCATCACCGTCGCGTCGTGGTTCTCGGCGTACCGGCGGATCGCCGTCGTCGCCCGGACGCGCTGCTCCACGTCGAGGTGGGCCGAGGGCTCGTCGAGCAGGTAGAGATCGGCGTCGTTGGAGAGACAGGCCGCGATGGCGACGCGCTGACGTTCCCCGCCAGAGAGATCCGAGAGGTTCTGCTCCATCACGCGCTCCAACTGGAGGGGCTGGGCGATCTCGGTGTTCCAGTAGGAGGAGCCGAACTCGTCGGTGATCGACGAGAGGAACGCGTCGACCCGCATGTGCTGGTCGATGTCGATGTACTGCGGCTTATAGGAGATGTCGAGCGCGAAGTCGAGCTCGCCCTCGTCGGGCTCCAAGTCACCCGTGAACAGCTGCGCGAGCGTGGACTTCCCGATCCCGTTCGGGCCGACGACGCCCAACACCTCGGAGCGGTTGATCTCGCCGCCCTCGACGCGGAGCTCGAACTCGCCGTCGCCGTACGACTTCCGCAGGTCCGGGTACTCGATCAGCGTCTCGCTCCGGGAGGCGACCCGCGGCGCGTGCTCCTCGAAGGTGATCGCCGACGGGCGGATCCGCATGTTCTCGTTGTCAAGGTACCCCTTCAGGTACTCGTTGATCCCCTTCCGCACCGACTTCGGGTCGGTGATGACCCCGTACGCGCCGGGCTCCCCGTACGCGACGTGGAGGGTGTCGGCGAGGAGGTCGAGGATGGCGAGGTCGTGTTCGACGACGAGCATCGACCGGTCGGCCGCGTCGTCGTCGGCGAGCTCGCGGATGAGCCGGGCGACGATCATCCGCTGGCCGATGTCGAGGTACGGCGTGATCTCGTCGAGGAAGTAGAAGTCGGCGTCACGTGCGAGGCACGCCGCGATGGCGACGCGCTGGAGCTCGCCGCCCGAGATGGAGTCGATATCCTGGTCCATCACCGGGCGGATGTTGAGGCGGTCGACGAGATCGTCGAGCGCGCCGCGCTCGTCGGTCCGCTCCAGGAGTTCGCGGGTGTTCCCGTCGAACTGGTTCGGGATCTGGTCGACGTACTGCGGCTTGCGCGCGACCGTCACGTCGCCGTCGCGGAGCGATTCGAGGTAGCTCTGGATCCCGGTGCCGCGGAAGCGGTCGAGGACGCGCTCCCAGTCGCCGTCGGCGGCGTGGTCGCCGAGGTTCGGGACCATCTCGCCGGCGAGCGCGTGGACGGCCGTGGACTTCCCGATCCCGTTCGGGCCGAGGATACCGGTGACGCTGCCCGGCTCCGGCGTGGGGAGGCCGTACAGCGAGAAGGCGTTGTCGCCGTAGCGGTGGACCGGGTCGTCGTCGAGTTCGGAGGGGAGGTTGATGATCTCGATGGCGTCGAACGGGCAGGAGTTGACGCAGATGCCGCACGTCTCGCCGAGACAGATCTCCTCGGAGATGTGGATCTGGTCCGGATCGCCTTCTTCGGCGTCCTCGCCGCGCTCCGTGATACACTCCTTGCCCGTCCGGTTGGGCGGGCAGTCCTTCATACACTCGTAGTTACAGCGGTCGGGCTGACACCGGTCGAGGTCCACGACCGCGATACTGTCGTCCGCCATCTCAGACCCCCAGTTCGACGCCGGACGTCAGGAGGACGGTGTAGCTGATGAACCAGAGGGTGAACGTGAGAAACGCGACGTAGAGGTTGTCTTTGACTCCGAAGTCCCCGACGCCGACCGCTTTAAATATCGGGTACTGCGCGATGACGAACGCCCCGAGCACGAACACCGCGGTCGTGCTCGCGGCGGAGACCGGATCGGTGCCGACGTAGACGGCCGAAACGACGCCGGCGGCGATCCCGGCGAGACAGCAGATGGTCGTGACGACCACGCCGCGCGCGTGGTCGGAGAGGCCCGAGTCGTCGCTCATGCCTTCGGATCCGCGAGCGCCCGTGAAAAGCCGTTCGTTCCCGCCGCCGGCCGCGACCGCGACGGGAGTACCGCGGGGACATCCGCCGGGTCGGTCCGGCGCGCGTCGCCCCGGCCGAGGCGCGCGCGAGCCGAATCGCTGACTGACTGGTCAGTCCAGCGGGGAGAAATAGGGCCATATTGCCGGTTTGTACCGCGAAAAGCGGCGCATATCTCCGGTATACGGCGGTTCAGCGGCAATGCTCCATCAACATTTATGAGCGTGTGCGGTTTCGAATCGTAACGATGGAAGGAACTCAAACGGAGGGCCTCGACGACCTCCCGCCGAGCGCCAAACTCGTCTTCAAGGTGCTCGAGTACAACGGACCGTTGACCCAGAAGGGGATCGTCCAAGAGTCGATGCTGTCGGCCCGCACCGTCCGGTACGCGCTCGAACGGCTCGAAGGGATCGGGGTCGTCGACGAGGACGTCTACTTCGCGGACGCCAGGCAGAACCTCTACAAGCTCACGGAGCCGGCTCAGGAGTTCACCGCGGACGAGAGCGAGGCCTCCTGTACGGCCGACTGACGGGATCTTCCGATCGTCGGTGCGGTTCCGATCGCCCCCCTTCTCGCGGCGGCCCGATGCGGTCCCTATGACTCCGGACGCTCCGCGCCGCGTGCGCCGCTGACGGCGGTCGCGATCGTGAGGACGACCGCGACCGACAGCGCCGAGGTCGCCGCCAGCACGAACGCCAGCAGGAGGAACCAGACGTCCGGTCCGAAAAGCGGGTACTCGCGCGTGTCGATCACGGGGCCGAGCAGTTCGAGGGTCCTGACGAGGTACAGCAGGACCGCGAGCAGCGCGCCAGCCGCCGCCCCCACTCGGACGTTGCGGTAGAACGACAGCGACTCAAGGAGAACCAGCATCGGGGGCTTCGAACTGTCCTCGCTCACGGGTAGCCGTACGGTCGGCGGCCGCAAAGAGTCATCGGAACGCGACCGAGGCCCCCGGAAGCGGGGGGCGACGAGGCCGATTCGAAGCGGACGGGCGACCCGTTGACCGAGCCTCGACGACACGGGGAGAGGATATCCTACACGATCGAAACGGACGTATGAAGGCCTGACAGCGTCAGTGACAGTCGTAAAGTGGATCGGCGGGAGAGGAGGCGTATGGCCAAACTGGTGCTGTCCGCGTTCCCGATGATAGACCCGGAGACGTACCGCGAGGTGCTCGCGGACGCCGTCGACGAGCCGGTCGAGATCGAAGTCGCGGAGCTGGGCTCGACCGAGCGGCTGATCGACGCGGCCTCGGGGGCCGACGCTGTCGTCACCGACATCAACACGCCCGTCACGGAGGCGGCGCTCGACGCCACGGACCTCGACGTCGTGGTCCGGTCGGCGGTCGGCGTCGACAACATCGACGTGGAGGCGGCCGCGGAGCGCGGCGTCACCGTCACCCGCGTCCCGGACTACTGTACCGACGAGGTCGCGACGCACTCGGTGACGCTGCTCCTCGCGTGCCTACGGTCGCTGAAGCCGTACGACGACGCCGTCGCGGGCGGCGGGTGGAGCTGGGAGGCCGGCGCGCCGATCCGGCGCGTGAGCGCGTCGACAATCGGGCTGCTCTCGTTCGGGCCGATCGCGCAGCGCGCCGCCGAGCAGCTCTCCGGGTTCGACGCGGACCTCGTCGCGTACGACCCGTTCGTCGGTGCCGACGAGATGGCCGAGTACGGCGTCGAGGAGGTCGATTTCGAGGCGCTGTTCGACCGGGCCGACCACGTCGGTGTCTACGCCCCCCTGACGGACGCGACCCGGGGAATCGTCGACGCTGACGCGCTGGCGCGCCTCGACGAGGACTCGGTCGTCGTCAACGTGAGTCGCGGTCCGGTCGTCGACGCCGACGCGCTGCTCGACGCCCTGGAGGCGGACGAGATCAAGGCCGCCGGCCTCGACGTGCTCGCCGAGGAACCGCCGGAGGACGACCCACTCGTCGGGCGCGACGACACGGTCGTCACGCCGCACGCGGCGTGGTACAGCGAGGAGGCGAAGGACGACCTCAACCGGAGCGGCGCGGCGGACGTGGCGGCCGTCCTCAACGGCGAGACGCCGGCCGGCCGGGTCGACCCCGACGCGGACTGGCTGTAGTTCGGCGCCGTCGACGGCGCAGGTGCTCCGTCTACAGGCGGTCGAGGGCGTCGAAGTCGTCGTCGTCCGAGTCGCCCGCGTCGTCGAGAACCGGGGAGTCGCTCCCGCCGTCGCCGTCGGGGTAGTTCGCGTCGAGCCCCGCGGCCAAGCCGACCCCGAGGTCGTAGGTGTCGCGGACCGTCTGCGCGAGGACGCCGTCGCGGTCGAAGACGACGTAGACGGCGACGAACTCGTACTCCGCGGGGCGCAGCACGAACACCTCCCGCGGGTCGTCGTCGTCCCGCGAGTCGTTCACCCGCGCGACGAGCGGTTCGATCGGGAGCCGCCCGGTTCGGACCTCCTCGAAGGTGTCGCTGCCGGGCGCATCGGCGAAGAGGTAGAGCGCGCCGTTCGGATCGCCGTCGTTCGACCGGGTCGTGATCGAGCCGACGGGCTCGCCGTCCGCGCGGATCTGTCGCCACGTCTCGACGGCCGCCTCGAACATCCCCTCCACGTCGTCGGCGAAGCGGAACCGGGTCTCGCGGACGACCTCGACCTCGCGGAATCGCGCGGAGCCGTCGGTCCACGCCAGCGTCGCGTCGACGACGAAGCCGGGACGGAGCGCGTCGACGGCGTCCGCGAGGTCGCCGTCGTATCCCTCGGCCGTGGCGTACAGCGGGTCGTACCGGTCCGCGGCGTCGGGGTCCGTCGGATCGACCGGCTCGTCGGCGAGTTCGACGAGGACGAACTCCTCGGCGTCGTCGACGCCGCTCCGAGCCGCGTCGTCGTCGATGTCCGGCCGCTGGCGCCGGTCGTGGACGCGGAACCGGCCGCTCGTCGTCGGGTTCATGCCCGAGGGAACGGGTGGCGGGCGGAAAAGACGGTCGGAAGCGGGCGCCGAAACCGGCGTCGGCCGACCGCGGATCCGTGTCGTTATGGGGCGGGCGGCCCAATGAACCGGTAAATGGGGATCCTCGAGGACAAGTCGAACGCCCGGCTCTTCTACAAGTACCTCTCGAAGGTGTACGACCAGATCAACCGCTTCAACTGGAACGAGGAGATGCGCGCCGAGGCGCTCTCGTGGCTGGAGTTCGGCGACGACCCGACGGTGCTCGACGTCGGCTGCGGCACCGGGTTCGGCACCGAGGGACTGTTAGAGCACGCCGACGACGTCCACGGCCTCGACCAGAGCGTCCACCAGATGGAGAAGGCGTTCGAGAAGTTCGGGAAACACGACCGCGTCGACTTCTATCGCGGCGACGCCGAGCGGCTCCCGTTCCGCGACGACGCGTTCGACGTGGTCTGGTCGTCCGGCTCGATCGAGTACTGGCCGAATCCCGTCGAGGGGCTCCGCGAGCTCCGCCGCGTCGCGAAGCCCGGCGGACAGGTGCTCGTCGTCGGTCCGGACTACCCGAACAACCCGATCCTCCAGCGGGTGGCCGACGCGATCATGCTGTTCTACGACGCCGACGAGGCCGACCGGATGTTCGAGGCCGCCGGCTACGAGGAGTACGAACACCACATCCAGCAGGCGACGCCGCAGAGTCCGCGAGCGATCACGACCGTCGCTCGCGTTCCCGGCGGCGACGGAACGGACGACGGGTCGGGTTCGACCGCCGCCAACGCGGAACCCTCGGCGCCCGACGCCGAGTGAGAGCGCGGTTCCCGCGTCGCGCTCGCTTCAGCCCGCTTCGACGGACGCCTCCAGCGACGCGACCGGCTGCCCGTCGGCCGTGATGTCGACGGTGACCGTCCGGCCGGGTTCGAGCGTCGGATCGTTGGTGTCCGCGACGCGGAACGTCGCCGTCTCCCCGACGCGCAGCGTGTCGTCGCCGGCGGCGTTGAACGGACCGGTCGGCCCGGGGTGAAATCCGGCGGCCGAAAAGAACGGGAGCGGCGGCTGTTCGTCGAGCGGTTCGCCGTCGATGCTGACGCGGATCGTCACGGCCGAGACGTCGATCGGGTCGCCGCCGCGGTGATCGATCGCGATCCGATCGTCGGTCGCCGACAGCGACAGCACCGCCGACGGCGGCACCGTCGCGCTGGGACCGTCGAGCGCGGCGGCCGCGACGCCGCCGGCCAGCACGACCGTGATCGCGATGAGCAGCACGCCCGCGACGGGCGCCATTCCCCGGCGGCGACGAGCGGCTGGTGGCACGGCGGTCCTGCGGCGGTTCCGTACAAAAGGGTTGGCCCGGGCGGCGGCGAGCGGGGGCGGAAACGCGGGCCGGAACGGGCGGTCCGGACCGGCGGAGACGACCCGGCCGACCGGTCACTCGTCGCCGACCGGCCTCGGGGTCGTCAGGGGTTCGATGTCGTCGAGAACGACGACGTACGGCTCGTCGACGACCGTGATCCGGTACGGCTCGGCGGGCGAGAGCGTCCGAACGACGCCGGCCCCGTCGGTGGTGCCGATCGCCCGACTGTCTCCCCCGCCGACGGACTTCGTGACGGTGACATCGGGAACCGGTTCGCCCGTCTCGTCGTCGAGGACGGTGACGGTCACCGGGCCGCCGGGGTAGGTCCGCTCGACGGTGACGTTGAACCCGTCGCCGGAGGCGGTGACCGGTTCGCTGTCGGGGAACGCCGTCAGGCCGACCCGCTGGTGTTCGACGAACACCTGTTCCGTCCCGCCGCTGACGAACGTCTGGAGGGTGCCGAACTCGTGCGGGATCGTGATACGCTGGACCGAGCCCGCGCCGAACGCGTCGGGCTGGCGGAGCGCGGCCGTCTCAGGGTAGGCCGCCTCGGTCATCTCGATGGCCGCGTCGTTCGAGATGTCGCTGCCGCCGCGGTCCCAGCGGCCCGTGCGGAAGACCTCGCGGACGTACTCGTCCTCGACGACGGTCGCGAGCACGACGGCGCCCTGGCTCGACGCGACGTAGATGTCGCTCGGGGCGGACTGCCCGCGGGCGATGGCGAGGGCGCGGTCGCGGACCGGCCCCTCGTACACCTGTAGCGCCACCTGAAGCTCGTCGAGCCGACCGGGAGAGCTGAAGTCCTCCGTCGCGTCGGCGAGCGCGTCGATCGCGTCGAGCCGCTCGTCGTACTCCTTAGCGGTCGCCGCCACACGGACGAGTTCGTCGAGCAGTTCGCGGTCGGTGATCTCGCCGTCGGCGTGCGAGCTGAAGGCCTCCGACTGGCGGCTGTACAGCGCCACCTCGGCGCGCTCGACGCGGTTGATCTCCGCGAGGATCTGCTGTTGGCGCTCGACGTTCGTCTCGGTGCGCTCGATCCGGTCGACGACGGCCGCCGTCTCGAAGGCGGCGTCGGCGTCGGCGGTCGCGAACCCGAGCGACGATCCGAGGTCGGGGCCCCGGGTGGACGTGCTGACGCGCGTCGCCGCGCCCGACGGCGTCGAGAGCGTCCGGAGCGTGAGGTTCGCCGTTTCGATCTGCGGCGCGAGTTGGCTGGGGGTCGACGGGGAATCCGCCGAGGAGGCGAGATCGACGGACCGTGACGGGGATGTGGAGGGCGAGACGGGATCAACGGACTGCGCCGGGCCGGAAGGCGGGACGGAGGCGGCGGGCCGCGCCGGCTCTGAGGCGGGCGAAGCGCCGTCGGAGGCGGCGACGCCGGGGCCGGCGACGCCGGCGACCGGCGCCACGAGCAGCAGGACCGCGACCGCGGCGATCGGGAGGGCTCTCATCGTCTGCTGGTTCGCCCCGCGATACAAAAAATCCACCCACTGCGGTCGGTCACCGGCGCCGTGCGGGTCGGTGTCGCGGTCGACGGCGCGTCCGGCCGCGGACGTGAGTGGGAGTTCGACCGCGTTTCCCGTCGAAAAACAGCGTATGGAAAGCGTTTTGCCCGGCGCGCGAGTGGCCGGAGACGTATGCGGAACCCCGCCTTGCGCGCGTTCTTGGTCGCGATCGTCGCGCTCGCGTTGCTCGCGAGCGCCGGCGGCGCGGTCACCGGCGCGACGACGGCCCCCTCTCCCCTCGACGCGGAGGTCGCCCCGAACCACGCCGGGCCGCTCGACGGCTCGACCGACGTTCGGGGGTCTCTCGGCGGGGAATCAGCGGTTCGCCAACAGACCGACGACGCGATCACCTCGCCGTCGACGACCCGTATCCGACTCGCGTTGAACCCGGACCGGAGCGCCGACTGGACCGTCGCGGTGCGGTACTCGCTGGCCGACGAGAACGAGACCGACGTGTTCCGCACGGCCGGCGAGCGCTTCCGCGGCGGCGAGATCGGGCCGAACGCCGCGCTGTTCGAGGGATTCCGTCGGGAGGCGAGCCGCACCGTCGACCGGTCGATGTCTATCGAGGGCGTCGAGCGGGAGGTCGAGGTGTACGAGGACCCGAGCGAGTTCGACGTCGCCACCGAAGACGCCGTCGCCGTCGGTGAGTTCCGCCTGCGGTTCACCTGGACCGAGTTCCTCGCACAGGACGGCGAGAGCCTGATCCTCGGGGACGCGCTGACGACGCCGGGCAACGAGACGTGGCTGCGTAGCCTCGAGGCGAGCCAGACCCTGGAGGTGGCGACGCCGGAGGGGTACGCCGTCACCGGAACGCCGAGCACCGCCGTGACGCAGCTCTCCGACGGCGACGTGATAATCGAGGGCCCCCAGACGTTCGAGAGCGGCGACCCGGTACGGATCGTGTACGAGCCCGCCGGGGCGGGCGCTCCGTGGGGAATGCTGGCGGCCGCGATACTGCTCGGGGCCACGCTCATCGCCGGCAGCGTCGTCGGGTACCGCCGGATCACCGCCGAGGAGGACGTCTCGGACGAGTCAGCCGCGACCTCCGAGACCGCGGACCCCGGCGGCGCCGACCGGAAGCCGATCGGTGCCGGCGACGGCGGTCCGGAAGACGACGGTTCGGGGGACGACCCCGGCGATTCCGTCGGAAAGGGGGAGGACGGCGACGACGGGCCGGACCTCTCGCTGCTCTCGGACGAGGAACGCGTCGAGCGGCTCCTCGACGAGAACGGCGGCCGGATGCGGCAGGCAGACATCGTCGCCGAGACCGGGTGGTCGGACGCGAAGGTCTCGCAGCTGCTCTCGGCGATGGCCGACGAGGGGCGCGTCGAGAAGCTCCGACTCGGCCGCGAGAACCTCATTTCGCTGCCCGACGGCGAGGACGAGACGGGCGGCGACGGCGAGGAGTAGGCGGAAGCGGCGGCGACAGCGAGGAGACAGCGACGGCGGCGACACCGAGGAGACAGCGACGGCAGCGACACCGAGGAGACAGCGACGGCGGCGACAGCGCCCGTTCGAGCGCCGAGCGCTGACCCGCGGAAGCGGAAACCGCCGGTCCGTCCTCGCCCGTTCCGAAAACCATTACAGGGCGAGCGACCGAGTAACGATCATGAAGGTTCTGGTGACCGTCAAGGAGGTCGCGGAGGCGGACGACGACTTCGCGATCGAGGGGACCGACATCGCCGAGTCCGATCTCGAGTACGATCTCAACGAGTGGGACGACTACGCCGTCGAGGCGGCGGTCCAGCTGGCCGAGGCCGGGATCGCGGACGAGGTCGTGACCGTCACCGTCGGGCCGGAGCGCTCGGAGGAGACAATCCGGATGGCGCTCGCGAAGGGCGCCGACCGCGCGGTCCGCGTCTGGGACGACGCGCTGGACGGCGGGTTCGCCGACGTCGCCTCGAAGGTCGAGCTGTTCGAGGCGGTCGTCGCGGAGGAGGAGCCGGACCTGATCCTCGGCGGGGTCCAGGCGGCCGACACCGGGTTCGGCGCGACCGGCGTCGCGCTCGCGGAGCGGATCGGCTTCGAGCACGCCGCGGTCGTCAACGACCTCGACGTCGACGCGGACGCGGGGGTGGCCCACGTCCACCGCGAGCTGGAGGGCGGGGTCGAGGAGCTGACCGACGTCGACCTCCCGGCGGTGTTGACCGTCCAGACCGGGCTCAACGAGCCGCGGTACGCGAGCCTCCGCGGGATCCGGCAGGCACAGCGGAAGGAGATAGCGGTGAAGGCGCTGTCCGACCTCGGGCTGACGGCCGAGGACGTCGAGAGCGCGCTGACGCTCACCTCGATGTACGAGCCGGAGAGCGAGTCGGACGCGGAGATCATCGAGGGGGACGCCGGGGAGTCCGCGGGTCGCCTTGCCGAGGTCCTCCGTGACAAGGGGGTGAGCGCGTAATGAGCGTGCTCGTCGCCGCCGAACACCGCCGGGGAGAGCTCCGCGACGTCTCGTACGAGGCGATCACCGCCGGCCGAGAGCTCGCCGACGCGCGGGGAGTCGACCTCCACGTGGCGGTCGTCGCGGGCGACGTCGACGCCTTCGCGGAGGAGCTGAACCGCGAGGGGGTCGACGCGATCCACGCCGTCGCCGACGGCGAGGAGTTCGACCACAACGCCTACCGAGCGGCGGCCTCGACGCTGGCCGACCGCGTCGACGCCGGGGCGGTGGTGCTGCCGAACTCCGTCAACGGGCTCGACTACGCGCCCGCCCTCGCCGAGAGCCTCGGCGTCCCGCTGGTGACCGACGCGGTCGGGATCGAGTACGACGACGGGCTCACCGTCACCCGCGAGATGTACGGCTCGAAGGTCGAGACGACGGTCGACGTCGAGGGCGACCGGTTCGTCCTCACGGTCCGGGGCGGCGAGTGGCCGCCCGCGGAGGGCGTCGGAGACGCGACGGTCGAGACGGCCGACATCGACCTCCCCGAGTCGGGAGCCCGCGTCACCGGCTTCGAGGAGGTCGGCGGCGGCGACGTCGACATCGCGGACGCCGACGTGCTCGTCTCGGTCGGCCGCGGCATCGAGGAGGAGGAGAACATCGAGCTCATCGAGGACCTCGCGGACGCGCTCGGCGCGACGCTGTCCGCCTCTCGACCGATCGTCGACAACGGTTGGCTGCCGAAGAACCGGCAGGTCGGACAGAGCGGGAAGGTCGTCACGCCGGACGTGTACATCGCGGTCGGCATCTCCGGCGCGGTCCAGCACGTCGCCGGCATGAAGGGGTCGGACACGATCGTCGCGATCAACACCGACCCGAACGCGCCGATATTCGACATCGCCGACTACGGGATCGTCGGCGACCTCTTCGACGTGGTGCCCGAACTCATCGACGAGTTCGCGTAGGCGGACCCCGGAGCCGGCGGCAACGCTCTTGTATCGCGGCGGAGTACCGAACGTTCTGACGGCGTTCGCCGTCCCGTCACGATGATCCCGATCCGCACCAGCGTTCCGACCGTCGACGAAGCGGAGGCGCTGCTCGCCGGAGTCCGACGGACAGTCGACATCGAGGCGGACGGCGCGGCCGCGGCCCTAGCCGACGAGGAGCCGGATCCGGGCCTCCTCGAGATCGTCTCGGGCCCGTTCGCGTCCGTCGCCGATGTCGACGAGCGGCTGGCGCGGACCGAGTCGTACCTCCGCGAGCGCGGCGACCGGCGCGCGGTGTTTCTCACGGTGTACAGCCGGATGACGGCGACCGTCCGGACCGCGATCGACGACGGCGCGTTCGTCGACCCGGAGTGGGCCGCGTCGTACCTCGTCGCCTTCGCGGAGCGCTACCGCCGGGCGCTGGCGGCGTTCGAGCGCCGCGCGTTCGAGTCGCTCCCGCGACCGTGGCTGATCGCCTTCACCGCCGCGGTCCGCGGCGAGTCGCTTGTCGCGCAGGACGCCCTGCTCGCGATCAACGCGCACATCACCTACGACCTCACGTACACGCTCGGTGAGGTCGAAATCGACCCGGACCGCGATGTCAAGCGCGAGGACCACGACCGCATAAACGCGATCCTCGCCCGGCTCGTCCAGACCGTACAGGACGTCCTCGTCGAGGCGTACGCTGCGGTCGGGATCGCCGGGGTCGACTGGCTGCTCGATCCCCTCGACGACCGGTTGGCCCTGCTCGGCCTGAAGGGCGCTCGGGAGTTCGCCTGGCGGAACGCCGTGTTACGCGCCGACCTCCCGGCGTGGCTCGGGGAGCGATACGTTGACTGGCGCGCCGAGACCGTCGCGACTGGCGCCGCGGCGGCCGTCCTCGCGCCGGATGTAGACGCCGACGCGACGGGGCGCCTGCGAGAGGCGGAGGACGGCGGCGACGCAGCGAGCGCGTTCCGCGAGACGGTCCGACGGCGGATGTAGCGACGAGAGAAACACTGATGACGGTCCTCGCGGATATGACGACTATGCCACATATCCGGGGGACGGTCCACGGCGTCGCCGCGATGGTGACGCTCGTCGTCGGGTCGATGCTGACGGACGCGATCCGCGAGGAGTACGAGCTGTTCGCGCAGATCGCGGCGACGACGACGCACCTGCTCATCGACGTCGCGGAACTGCCGGTGTCGCGAGAGATCGCGGCGGTGGTCGTCCCCGTCGGCGTGCTGATGGGAGTCTGGGTGTTCGCGTACGAGCTCCAGCGGCTGCTGCGGGCGGAGTGAGAGCCCGGTCTCGGTTCGTTTATCACCCCGCCGACCCTCGGATCGGGCAATGAGCGAGGCCGACGAGCAGCCGGCTGCGACCGCGACGGGCCGGGAGATCTGGATCGAGAAGTACCGGCCGCAGACGCTCGACGACATCCACGGGCAATCGGAGATCGTCGAGCGGCTCCAGAGCTACATCGCGCAGGACGACGTGCCGCACCTGCTCTTCTCGGGGCCCGCGGGCGTCGGGAAGACGACCGCGGCCACCGCCATCGCCCGCGAGATCTACGGCGAGGACAACTGGCGCGGCAACTTCCTCGAACTGAACGCCTCCGACCAACGCGGCATCGACGTCGTCCGCGACCGGATCAAGGGGTTCGCGCGCTCGTCGTTCGGCGGCGACTTCCGGATCGTGTTCCTCGACGAGTCCGACAGCCTTACAGATGATGCACAGGCGGCGCTCCGCCGCACGATGGAGCAGTTCTCCGACAACACCCGGTTTATCCTCTCGTGTAACTACTCGTCGAAGATCATCGACCCGATCCAGTCGCGCTGCGCCGTCTTCCGGTTCTCGCCGCTGTCGGACGAGGCGGTCGGCGGGATGGTCCGCGAGATCGCGTCCGCGGAGTCGATCGAGGTGACCGACGCCGGAGTCGACGCCTTGGTGTACGCGGCCGACGGCGACATGCGCCGCGCGATCAACTCGCTTCAGGCGGCGGCGACGACGGGCGACGTGGTCGACGAGGAGGCGGTGTACGCGATCACGGCGACCGCCCGCCCGGAGGAGATCGAGTCGATGGTGACCGACGCGCTGGAGGGCGACTTCGCTCGCGCGCGCTCGACGCTCGACACGCTGCTCACGGAGACGGGGATGGCCGGCGGCGACGTGATCGACCAGCTCCACCGCTCAGTCTGGGAGTTCGACCTGAACGAACGCGAGGCGGTGCGGCTCATGGAGCGCATCGGCGAGGCCGACTACCGGATCGCCGAGGGCGCCAACGAACAGGTCCAGTTGGAGTCGCTGCTCGCGGCGCTCTCGCTGGACGAGTAGCGATAGACCGGTTTCGAGTCTCCGGGCGCTTGTTTATCCGGTACTGACGACCCAGCGACGGCGAACACTTCCAAAGCCCAGCCGCTCGGTTACATGTCGTTGAGTCCGGAGCGGCGACGGACACCCCCGAACCCCCGCCCCGCACGGCAACCGCGCCTCACGCCTCCCCAGCCTCGTCGGTCGCCCTCCGCGCTCTCCGGGCGACCGACTCCCTCGCGCGTGCTCCTCGCGGCCGCCTTCGGCTGCTACTTGGAGGCACGCACCGCCGTGGCGAGCGCGCTTTTTAACTCACGCCGGCGCGGACTCCCGGTATGCTCGTCGTCGTCTCCGACACGCACGCACGCGAGGAGTCGAGGCTTCAGGGGCGGACCGCGGAGGCGGTCCGCGAGGCGGATCTGGTGATCCACGCGGGCGACTTCTACCGCGAGCCGGTCTTAGACGCTTTTCAGTCGACCACCGCCGCCCTCCGGGCGGTCTACGGCAACAACGACGACGCCGCGATCCGCGACCGCGTCCCGGAGGTTCGGACCGTCGAATACGCGGGGGTCAGGTTCGCGGTCACGCACCGACACCGCAGCGGCGACACGGGGCTCGTCATGCTCGGTCGCGGCCGCGACGCCGACGCCGTGATCTGCGGCCACAGCCACCGGCCGCGGTTCGACGACTCAGGCGGGCTCCCGATACTGAATCCGGGCAGCCACGCCCAACCGCGCGGGAACCGGCCGGCGCACGCGGAATTGCGTCCGGTGGACGACGGGGCCGGAGACGGTCTGGACGGGCGACTGGTGACGCCGGACGGGGAGGAGTTCGAGACGTTCCGGATCGGGGCCGAGAGCCGCGAGTAAGGGAGCGAATCACGAGAAGCGGATCGGGCTCGCCGTCGCGTCGGCAGAGACCGATCGCGACGCCCCGCCGACGGCCGGGCCGGCCGACGGTCGTGTCAGCGGTGGAGGACCCGGATCGACGCGGAGGTGGGCGCCGGCTGTCGGTCGCTGGTCGGCCGGGGAGGGGGATACCGGACTGGGTAGGGAGCGGGTGCGAGTCCGACCAGCCGGCGGTCGGCCGGCGGGTTCGAGCGTGAGGGCCGAAGCGGGGGGTCGCGATTACACGTAGTCCTGGTAGCGACATATACGTGGCTGAGGGACAAAAGCGCGTTTTAGTCATCGGGATTCGATCGCCCGAACGCGTCGGAATCGTCCGGGTCACGCGACCGTTCGGCTCGTAAATTATAACCGCGTGCCGACGGATTCGGTCGTATGCTCCCGGTCCAACCCCTGTTCGTGCTTCTGCTGGTGGGTCTTCTCGGGCTGTTCTTCTTCGGGTTCCTCCTCGTCCGGCGCACGGTGGCCGGGCTGAACGAGGGGTACAACGACGGGCGACGCTGATGGTCGTCGCCACCGCCGCGACCCTCCTCGTCGCCGCCGCCGCCAGCCTCTTCATGGCGTGGTCTATCGGCGCGGGGTCGTCGGGGTCGACCCCGTTCGCGCCCGCGGTCGGGGCGAACGCGATCTCCGTGATGCGGGCCGGGCTCGTCGTCGGCGTCCTCGGGCTCCTCGGCGCGATCCTCCAGGGCGCGAACGTGACCGAGGCGGTCGGCACCGAACTGATCGGCGGGGTGACGCTCACCGCCGTGGCGGCCATCGTCGCGCTCGTCACGGCCGCCGCGCTGGTCGCAGTCGGCGTGTTCGCCGGCTACCCGATCGCGACGGCGTTCACCGTCACCGGTGCGGTCGTCGGCGTCGGCCTCGCGCTCGGCGGCGACCCGGCGTGGCCGAAGTACGCCGAGATCGCGACGCTGTGGGTGCTCACGCCGTTCGTCGGCGGCGGCGTCGCCTACGGCGTCGCGCGCATGCTCATCGGCGAGTCGCTGCCCGAGCGACCGCTCACGGCCGCGCTCGCCGGCGTCGTCGGCGCGATCCTCGCGAACGTCGGGTTCGCGCTGCTCGGTCCCGCCGGCCAGCAGGCGTCGGTGGCGAGCGTCCTCGGGGCGGGGCTGGGCGGCAGCGGCGCGGGTCCCGCCGCGGTGAGCGTCGCGATCGCCGCGCTCGTTTCGGTCGCCGTGTACGCGGACCTCGGCCGCGACCGCGAGGGGGCACAGCGGCGGTTCCTGCTCGCGATGGGCGGGCTCGTCGCGTTCTCGGCCGGCGGGTCGCAGGTCGGCCTCGCGATCGGCCCGCTCGTCCCGATCTTCAGCGAGGTCGGCGTCCCGCTGTGGGCGCTACTCGTCGGCGGCGGCGTGGGGCTGTTGGCCGGGTCGTGGACCGGCGCGCCGCGGATGATCAAGGCGCTCGCGCAGGACTACGCCTCGATGGGGCCGCGACGGTCGATATCGGCGCTCATCCCGTCGTTCGCGATCGCGCAGACCGCCGTCGCCTTCGGGATCCCCGTCTCGTTCAACGAGATCATCGTCTCGGCGATCGTCGGCGCGGGCTACGCCGCGGGCGACGCCGGCGTGAGCCGGAAGAAGATGGGGTACACGGTCCTCGCGTGGATCGGGTCGCTCGTCGGCGCGTTCGTGCTCGGGTTCGGCCTCTACTCGGCGGTCGACTTCGTCGCGTGACGGGCGGCGACGCTCCGCTTCACCCTCAGGCGCGTCCCTCGGGGTACGTCGGCAGCCGCGCGGACCGCGCGCTCCCGTCGACGAACGGGAGGTCGACGGCGGTGGCCGGACTCTCCTCGCCGTCGACGCGGACGGCGACCTCGCCGAGGGCGGCGTCGAACCCGACGAGCGCCAGCGCGACTGGCACGTCCGTCGCGGGGCCGACGGCCGCCCGCGTCACCTCGCCGATCGCCTCGTCACCGTCGAAGACGGCCGCACCGGACGCGGGGAGCGCGGCGTCGATCCCCTGCGGGTCCGCGTTCGGGTCGACGCCGTCGACCGCCTCGGCGACGCCGTCGAGTTCGAGGCCGACGAGCCGTCGGCTCGGTCGCCCCTGATTCTCCACGCGCGAGACGACCTCCTGCCCGACGTAACACCCCTTCTCGAAGTCGAGCGCGTTCCGGAGGCCGAGGACGTTCGGGACCGTGCCCGCCAGTTCGTACTCGAAGAGGGGCGTTCCGGCCTCGGTCGCGAGCGCGTCCCACGTTCGGTACCCGAACGGCGCGGCGTTGAGCCCGCGGTTGATCAGGGTGTCGAACACGTCGCCCGCGTCGGCGGCGGCGCAGACGATCTCGTACCCCTCCTCGCCGAGCGGCGCGTCCGTCGCGATCACGGTGACGCCGGCGTCGACCATCGACCCGCGGACGAACGAGAGGGGCCCCTCCGGCGCGCCCGGTCCGCCGAGGACGGAGGCGACCTTCTCGGTCGACTTCGGGCCGTGAACCCCGAACACGCCGAACTCGTCGGACACGTCGTCGATCGCGACGTCCTGAATGAACACGTTCTCCGCCCAGTCGGCGGCGACCGACTCGACCCGTTCCGGGGGGAGGAAGACGAGCAGCCGCTCGTCGGCGTTGTACACGTACATGTCCGTCTCGATCCCGCCTTGAGGATCGAGCAGGAGGGCGTACGTTCCCTCGCCGTCCTCGGCGGGGACGCGGTTCGAGACGGCGTTGTCCACGAACTCGACGCGGTCGCTCCCCCTGACGGCGAGGACGCCGTACCCCATCTCGATCACGCCCGCGACGTTTCGGACCGCCTTGCCGACGCGGACGGGCTTCCCGTAGTGGTCGACGACCTCGCGACCGCCGCGGTCGCGGTACGCGGCGCCGTGCGCGTCGTGGGTACCGGAGACGAGCGTCATGGTCGAACGGTGGCGATCGAGGGGCAAAAGGCCGCCGTCTCCGACGGCTACAGTCCGAGTCGGTCCCGGATCGCGTCGACGAGGCTCTCGGAGGGGTCGTCGTCGGGCGCCTCCGGGTCCGGAACGACCTTCTCGTGGGCGTACACCCGAACGTGCTCCTCGGACTCGACGGTGATCAGCGAGTCCTCCTTCAGCGTCGAGAGGGCCTCCTCGACGGCGTCGATGTCTGCGTCGACGGCCGCGCGCAGTTCGAGGACGGTCATTCCCTCGTCGCCGCGGTCGACGAGCGCGTCGAGCAGCGCGACCTCGACGTCCGGCCGGTCGCGGTATTCCGGCTTTGCGGCCATACCCGTCCCTTGTGCGGGCCGGACTTTACGTCTACCGGCGATCGGAGAGGGATTGGCGACCGGAGAGATCGGGCGACAGATCGTCGGGAGGGTACGCCGGTCGCGCCGCGTCAGCGGACGATCCGCGAACAGGTGCCACAGAGGTTCTCCTCTTTCACGTCGACCTCGCGGACGGTCGGGGAAAACGACATCACGCACTTGCTGTTGTCGCAGTGCTCCAGGCCGAGAGTGTGACCGATCTCGTGGACGACCTCCTTGCGGACGCGGTCGCCAAACACGTCGACCGCGGGCTTGGTGGAGACGCCGCCGTCGGAGGAGGTGCGGAGGCGGTGCGTGGAGATGACGGAGCCGCTGCCGTTGAGGTACGCGAGGCCGAACACGTAGTTCCGGCGGCGGTAGTAGAGGTCCTCGGGCGTGATGCCGATGTTCTTCTCGCCGCCGCCGACCCGAGTGACCGTCTCGATGAGGTCCTCGGCGCGGTACTGGTCCCTATCTGCCTCGAAGGCGGAGTCGGGGATCGGCTGATCGTCGTGGACCGTCACGTCGCAGTCGTATACGGAACGCAGCGCACCGGAGGCCTCCCGTTTCACTCGGGGGGTGACCTCCCCGACCGGGACGATGTCCACGAGCA
>NZ_NEWI01000048.1:0-20719 GCF_002135005.1 Halorubrum sp. SD612
GGCAACCGAATGGGTGGGATTGAATTGACCTGCGGACGATTCTTCTGACGACGGCCTCTCATCTTCTACACACATCATGCCGTCACTACCGGCCTTCAGCCGGTTTTAAATACTCGAAACGGGACAGACCAGAACGTCCAACGACCCCCGCTCTCGTTCGATCCGGTCGACCGCCACCCGGATCTGCCCGTCGTCGGTCACGTCCAGTTCGACGGCGCGCTGATCCGCCGCGGTGACGTCGTTCGGGTCTCTGGCCCCGGCGTACACGGTCGCTCCCAGTTCCGCGAGACCCGCTGCGATCTCGGCTCCGATACCGCGGTTCGCGCCCGTGACGAGGGCGACGTCGTCGGTCAGGTCCGGCTTGAGGCCGACCTCGGGATGCGGCTGCGACATATGGATCTGGGACGCCCTCCGGCCGGAAATATCCCACAGCCGGACGCACGCTCGGTCTCGGCCACGGGTGGCCGGATCGCGGGCGCGGCTGAGGGGGAATCGAGTGGATAGATTCATGCGGGTACCGCTACAGCGTAGCGAACACGGTGCGACAGTGAGTGACAGCGACCGAGGAGTGGCGGTCGTCGGCGACACGACGGTCGACCTCTACCCCACGGACGGCGGACCGATCGCGCCCGGGAGCGGCTTCGAGTGGCACGTCGGCGGCACGGCGACGAACGCCGCCCGATGGGCCGCTGCGGCCGGCTGCGAGGTCGACCTCGTCACGAACGTCGGGACCGACGTGCTCGGGGCGGCCGCCGCCGGGGACCTCGCGAACGGCCCGGTCGGCACGGAACGCCTCGCGCGGGTCGACGCGCCGTCACCGCTGACGCTGTACGCCGGGGCGGCGGGCGACGAGGAATGGAACGCGTGGGTGGCCGGAAGCTGTTACGGGTTCACACCGCCGGAGGATCCAGCGTCGTTCGCGGCCTCGTACGAGTGGATCCTGCTGGAGGGAGTCACGCTGCCGGCCGCGGTGAACGGGGCGACGGTCCGCCGCCTCGCCGCGGCGGCCGCGGAGCGCGGCACCCGCGTCGCGTTCGACCTCAACGGGCGTCCGAACCAGTGGTCGGGCCCGGAAGAGTACCGAGACGCGCTGCGAGAGGTCCTCCCGCGCTGCGACCTGCTGTTCGCCGGGACGGACGACCTCGCGGTGGCCGGCGTCGAGCCGACGCCGGCGGGCCTGCTCGAACTCCTCCCGGCGGACCACTCCGCGACGGCGTTCGTCACCGACGGCGGCGACGCGACGCGGGCGATACGGATCGACGACGGGGCCGTCACGAAGCGCGTGCCCGTCGCTCCCCCCTCAGCGACGGTTGCCACACCGGCCGGCGCCGGCGACGCGTTCGCGGGCGCTGTCCTCGCCGCGCGGCACGGCGGCGCGTCGGACCTCCGCCGGCTGGCGACGGTCGGCAACGCCGCGGGGGCGGCCGCAGTGGAGACCGTCGGCGCGTTCGACGCGGACGCCGCCGCGACGGACCGGTCGTTCTGACGCACGAGCGCGTCCCGCCGAGGACCGTCAACGGTGGAAAAAAGCGGGTTCGGAGCGCTCGACGGCGCCTCAGATCCCGTACAGCTCGCCGTACTTCTCGTCGACGTAGTCGAGGAAGGCGTCGGCGGAGAAGTCCTCGCCGGTCGCGCGCACCACCAGTTCGTTCGTCTCGTAGCGGGCGCCGTGCCGGTGGACGTTCTCGCCGAGCCAGTCGCGGAGGTCGCCGAACTCGCCCTCGGCGATCTTCGCGTCGAGGTCGTCGATCTCGGCCTCGGCGGCCTCGAACAGCTGCGCGGCCATCACGGAACCGAGCGAGTAGGTCGGGAAGTAGCCGAAGTTGCCGTGGCTCCAGTGGATGTCCTGGAGACACCCCTCCGCGTCGTTCTCGGGACGGATACCGAGGTACTCCTCGTACTTGTCGTTCCAGACCTCGGGCACGTCCTCGACGTCGAGGTCGCCGCGGATCAGGTCGCGCTCGATCTCGAACCGGACGACGATGTGGAGGTGGTAGGTGAGCTCGTCGGCCTCGACGCGGATGAGATTGTCTTCGTACACCTGGTTGAACGCCTCGTAGGCGTCGCGGACCGTCGCGTCCTCGGTCTGCGGGAAGTGCTCCTGGAAGACGGGGAGGAACTCCCGCCAGAACGCCTCGCTCCGGCCGACGTGGTTCTCCCAGAGTCGCGACTGCGACTCGTGGACCGAGAGGTCGCGCGACGTGCCCAGCGGCGTGCCGAAGTGCTCCTGCGGGAGCCCGAGGTTGTACTGCGCGTGGCCGAACTCGTGGATCGTCGAGCCGACCGCACCGAGCGGGTCGGTCTCGTCGAACCGGGTCGTCACCCGGCAGTCGAACTGGTTCCCGGACGTGAACGGGTGCGAGGAGACGTCGAGACGGCCGCGGTCGAAGTCGTAGCCGACGAGCTCGAGCGCCTCTCGCGAGAGCGACTCCTGCTCGTCCTCGGGGAAGGTCCCCTCGAAGGTGTCGACGGCGAGGTCGACATCGGACGCGCGGATCTCCTCGATCATCGGGACGAGCGCCTCGCGGAGCTCGGTGAGGATCGACTCCGCGCGCTCCATCGAGAGGCACGGCTCGAACTCCTCGAAGAGGACCTCGTAGGGGTCCCGGTCGGGGTCGATGTGCTCCGCGTACTCCCGCTTCAGCTCGACGTGTTTCTCCAGGTACGGCGCGAAGGTCTCGAAGTCGTTCTCGGCCTTCGCCTCCTCCCACGCCTGAAGCGCCTCGGAGCCCGTCTCGGAGATCTCCTCGACGAGTTCGACCGGGATGGCGTCGGCGCGCTCGTACTCGCGGCGGACCTCCCGGACGACCGCGGCCTGCTCGTCCGTGAGGTCGGCGTCGTCGAGTTCGTCGAGCAGTTCGCCCGTCTCGTCGGCGGTGACCATGTCGTGGTGGACCGAGGAGAGCGCCGAGAGCTGCTTCGACCGCGCGGGCGTGCCGCCCTCGGGCATCATCACCTGCTGGTCCCAGCCGAGGACGCCGGAGGCGCTCCCGACCGCGTTCCACCGCTGGACGCGGTCGAGGAGCGCGCCGT
Organism: Halorubrum sp. SD612; assembly: GCF_002135005.1. Lineage (NCBI taxonomy): Archaea > Methanobacteriati > Methanobacteriota > Halobacteria > Halobacteriales > Haloferacaceae > Halorubrum > Halorubrum sp. SD612. The sequence goes on from NZ_NEWI01000048.1 coordinate 3,034, forward strand.
AGGCGTCCGGTGCGTCGGCTGCGTCGTCTGTCGCGGCTTCCGTTGCCATACGTCACGGATCGATCCCGGTCAATAAGAAGGGACCGAACGCGGAACCGACCGCGCCGAGCGCGGATCTCCCGCCCCGCGTTCGCTGCGCCGCTCGCTCGCCGAGCGCGGGATATATGCCCGGCGCCGCGGTAGGGCCTACAACAGATGTCCGACGACGAGTTCATCGACCTGCGGTCCGACACCGTCACGACGCCCTCCGAGGAGATGCGCGACGCGGCCGCGACCGCCGAGGTCGGCGACGACGTGTACCGCGACGACCCGACGGTCAACGAGTTAGAGCGCCAGGCCGCCGACGCGGTCGGCACCGAGGCCGCGCTGTACGTCCCCTCTGGGACGATGGCCAACCAGATCGCGGTCCACGCGCACACGGAGCCGGGCCAAGAGCTCCTCTTGGAGCACGAGTCGCACATCTACCGCTGGGAGCTGGCGGGCGCGGCGAAGCTCTCCGGCGTCCAGACGCGGACGATAGACGCCGGCGAGCGGTGCGTCCCGACCCCCGAGGCGGTCCGCGAGGGGCTCGTCGACGAGGACCTCCACCGCCCCGGGACCGGTCTCCTCACCGTGGAGAACACCCACAACTACCGCGGCGGGATCGCGGTCCCGGTCGACCGGATCGCGGCCGCGGCCGAGGCCGCCCGCGAGGCCGACGTGCCGGTCCACCTCGACGGCGCGCGTGTCTTCAACGCCGCGGTCGCGCTCGGCGTCGACGCGAGCGAGATCGTCGCCCACGCCGACAGCGTCACGTTCTGTCTCTCGAAGGGGCTCGGCGCCCCGGTCGGCTCGATCCTCGCCGGCGACGAGGCGTTTATCGAGGACGCCCGCCGGGTCCGCAAGCTGTTCGGCGGCGGGATGCGCCAGGCCGGGATGATCGCCGCGCCGGCGCTCCGCGCGCTGGAGAACGTCGACCGCCTCGCGGAGGACCACGCCAACGCGGAGCGGCTCGCGGACGGCCTCGACGCGCTCGACGGCGTCGACGCGCCCGCGCCGGACACGAATATCGTCGTTGCGGACACCGAAGCGGCCGGCATCCCGGCCGAGTCGCTCTACGCGGCCTGTAAGGACGCCGGCGTCGGCTGCGTCGAGTTCGACGACTACACGACGCGGTTCACGACTCACCTCGACGTCGACGAGGGCGACGTCGACGAGGCGGTCGACCGCGTCGCGGACGTCGTCGACAGCCTCCGGAACTGACCGTGCCGTTCGGGCCGCCGGGCCGCTCTGCGCGGCGACCCACAAAAACGTTCAATTCGACGGCCCACGTACAGCCTCGCATGGACGCACGAGCAGTCGACGCGAACGCGCGCGCCGGTCGAACGGTGGTGGACGGTTCCCGCCCCTGAGGTCGTCGGCGTGGACATCAGCGGCCGTCACGAGGATGACGGCGAGTACCTGATGGTCGCGGCCGCGGTCCACGCGCGGATCGACTCCTCCCGGATCCGCTCCGTGGAAGGGATGGGGTTCGCCGCCGCGCGCGAGGGGCCGACGCTGGAGGCGACCGTCGCGCTCGCCGCCGACGCGGTGGGCGACCTCCCCGCGCCGCCCGACGGTCCGATCGTCGCCGAGGGCGGCGAGTTCTACGAGGAGCCGGCCGACCGCGTCGGACTCAGCTTCCAGCCCGAGTTTAAATACGTCGAGAGCATAGGCGAGCGCGAAACAGTGCAGGCAGCACACCACGCCGCGTACGCGGTCCGGGACCTCCTCCGATGAGCGACGGCGCCGGAGTGGGGGCGGCCGACGCCGACTCAAGAACCGACGGACGCCGAGCGGTCGTCGCCAAACGCGTCGACTCCGGTGCGGCCGACCTCTCCGAGATCCGTCAGTTAGCGGCGGCGGCGGGCTACGACGTGGTCGGCGAACTCACCCAGACCCGGACCGAGGACGCCGCGTTCATGTTCGGCGAGGGGAAGGTTGCGGAGCTGCGAGACCTCGTCCGGCGCGCCGACGCTGACGCGGTGATCATCGACAACGACGTGGGGCCGTACCAGACGTTCAACGTCGGCGGGAAGCTCCCCGAAGGCGTCGAGGTGGTCGACCGATTCACGCTCATCCTCGAGATATTCGGCCAGCGCGCGAACACGCGGAAGGCGCAGCTCCAGGTCGAGCTCGCGGAGCTTCGCTACGAGCTTCCCCGGGCGGAGGCGAAGGCGAGCCTCGCGAAGCGCGACGAGCGCCCCGGGTTCATGGGGCTCGGCGAGTACGACGAGAGCGTCGAGCGCGACATCAAACGACAGATATCCGAGATCCGCGACGAGCTGGCGTCGATCGCGGAGAAGGAGGAGGCGCGCCGCGAGCAGCGCCGCGACTCCGGCTTCGACCTCGTCGCGCTCGCGGGGTACACCAACGCCGGGAAGTCGACGCTGATGCGCCGGCTCGCGGCCGAGCTGGCGGTCGACGAGAACGCCGAGCGTCACCGCGACCTCGACACCACCGCGGAGTCGCAGGACATGCTGTTCACGACGCTCGGGACCACGACGCGCCGGGCCGAGATGGAGAAGCGCGACGTGCTGCTGACGGACACGGTGGGGTTCATCGCGGACCTCCCCCACTGGCTCGTGGAGTCGTTCGAGTCGACGCTCGACTCGGTGTACCGCGCCGACCTCGTCCTCCTCGTCGTCGACGCGAGCGAGCCGGTCGAGGCCATGCGCGAGAAGCTCGTCACGAGCCACGACACCCTCTACGAGCGCAACGAGGCCCCGGTCGTCACCGTGTTCAACAAGATCGACCGGCTGGAGCCGGGAGCGCTCGCCGACAAGCGCGCCGCGCTCTCCGGCGTCGCGCCCGACCCGATCGCCGTCTCGGCGAAGACGGGCGCCGGGGTCGCCGAACTCCGCGACCGGGTCGAGGACGAACTTCCCGACTGGGAGCGCGAGCGGCTCGTCCTCCCGGTCTCCGACGAGGCGATGAGCCTCGTCTCGTGGGTCCACGACCACGGGTACGTCGCCGAGGAGACGTACGCGGGCGACCAGGTGACCGTCGACTTCGAGGCGAAGCCCTCGATAGTCGCCCGCGCCCGGGCGAAGGCTGCCGAGATGGCGGCGGCGCCCGCCGAAGAGTCGGCCTGACCGCCGCGGGTCGGGCGCTCGCCGAAGACCGTCCGACCGCCGCCCGGCCCCGCGCAGACCGCTCCGGCCGGACCGTCCTGCCCAGACCGTTTCGCCCGGCGAGCGGTCGGACAAAGTATACGTTCCTCCGTGGGCCATCACGTGGTATGGACGACTCCGGTGGCGGGGGGCGGCTGACAGACGGCGACGAGGATGTCGTCCCGCCGCCGGCCGACTTCCTGGAGCGAGCCGCCGCCGATGACCCGGGTATGTACGAGCGGTTCGAGCGGGAGGGGCCTGACGCGTGGCGCGCGGCGGCCGACCTCCTGACGTGGGACCGCGAGTACGAGACGGTCCTCGACGACTCCGAGCCGCCGTTCTACGAGTGGTTCCCGGACGGGCGGCTCAACGCCGCGGCGAACTGCGTCGACCGCCACCTCGACGACCGCCGGAACCAGCTCGCGATCCGGTGGTTCGGCAAGCGCGGCGAGCGCCGGTCGTACACCTACCTCGACCTCCACCGCGAGGTGAACGCGGTCGCGGCCGGGCTCCGCGACCTCGGCGTCGAGGAGGACGACGTGGTCACGCTGTACCTGCCGATGGTCCCGGAGCTACCGATCGCGATGCTGGCGTGCGCTCGCATCGGCGCGCCGCACAACGTCGTCTTCGCGGGGCTGTCCGCGGAGGCGCTCGCGACCCGGATCGACGCGGCCGACTCCGAGTACCTGATCACCTGCGACGGCTACTACCGCCGCGAGGACGCGTTCAACCAGAAATCGAAGGCGGACAACGCCCGGATCCGCGCCGAGAGCGAGCTGTCGGCCGCCGTCGTCGTCGATCGCCTCGGCGACGAACTGGCCGTCTCGCTCGGCGACGACGAACACGAATACGGCGCGCTCGTCGACGCGCACGACGGCGAGACCGTCGAGCCGGTCGCCCGGGACGCGACGGATCTGCTGTTCGTGATGTACACCTCGGGCACGACCGGCCGGCCGAAGGGGGTCGAGCACGCGACGGGCGGCTACCTCGCGCACGTCGCGTGGACGACGCGGAAGGTCTTGGACGTGCGCCCGGACGACACCTACTGGTGCGCCGCCGACATCGGCTGGATCACCGGGCACTCCTACGGGGTGTACGGCCCCCTCGCGACCGGCACGACCACGGTGCTGTACGAGGGATCGCCCGACTACCCCGACCGCGACCGCGTCTGGGACCTGATCGAGCGCAACGCGGTGAGCGTCTTCTACACCTCACCGACCGCGATCCGGTCGTTCATGAAGTGGGGCGCGGAGTACCCCGAGTCGCACGACCTCTCGTCGATCCGCCTGCTCGGGACGGTCGGCGAGTCGATCACGCCGAAGGCGTGGCGCTGGTACCGCGAGCACGTCGGCGGCGGCGACGCGCCGGTCGTCGACACGTGGTGGCAGACTGAGACCGGGGCCATCGCGCTTGCCACCCTCCCCGGGATAACCCCCATGAAACCGGGGAAGGTCGGCCCGCCGCTGCCCGGGATCGACGCCCGCGTCGTCGACGAGGACGGCGAGCCGGTCGATCCCGGCGAGTCCGGGTACCTCACGCTCGCGTCGCCGTGGCCCGGAATGTTGCGCGGGCTCCGGGAGGGCGACGAGCGCTACCTCCGGGAGTACTGGCTCAGGGGCGAGGACGGCTGGCGCTACCGGACCGGCGACGGCGCGACCGTCGACGAGGCCGGCTACGTCACGATCCTCGGTCGCGTCGACGACATGATCAACGTCCGCGCCCAGCGGTTCAACACCGGGGAACTGGAGGCGGCCATCGTCGACGCCGACGGCGTGACCGAGGCCGCCGTCGTCGGCGACGGCGACGGCCGCATCGTGGCGTACGTGACGACGAAGAGCGGCGTCGAGCCCGACGAGGGGCTCCGCGACGCCGTCGCCGACCGGCTGGCGGGGGCGGTCGGCGACGTGGCCCGCCCGGACCGGATCGTGTTCACCCCGGAACTCCCGAAGACGCGCTCCGGGAAGATCATGCGACGGTTGCTGGAGGACATCGCCCGCGGCGAGGAGTTCGGCGACGTGAGCGCGCTCCGGAACCCGGAGGTCGTGGGCGAGATCGAGTCGACCGTCAGAGACGAGAACAGCCGGCCGTAGCTTCGGTCGCCGCCACCCGCCCGCGACGCCGGCGAACGTTCCGCACCGGTCGGCTTCCGTCTGCTGCCACCGACCGTACAGCGCCTTCTGCCGCGTCGGCGTGTCGGGATGTCGGGGCGGGATCGCGTTGGCGAGGGTGCGGGCGGAAGTATTTCGGGAATGCGAGCAGATGCGAAGTACTTCGCCGGAACATCGTTTCCGAACGGAGGAATCTCGCCGCGACGCGGTAGCTCAGGGGACCGAGATCCGCGTTTCCGGAACAGTTTTGTTTCGGCTTCTTGTTGGTTCCCGAAACGAATGGTCGACGGACTCGACGCGGACGCCTACGACGCGCTCGTCACCGCCGCGGAGACGTATCGAGCGGCGCTCGTCGTCAGGCTGGCGGGCGAGGCCGGCCTCCGGACGGAGGAGATAACCCGCGTCGCCCCGCGTCACCTCCACGAGGCGGAGTCGGGCGCCGGCGCGCGGCTCCTCGCGGTACCGGCGGCCGAGGACGGCAAGCGTGAGGACGGAGACGGGGCGCCGCCGGCCGACATCGACGAGCGGATCGACCGCGAGACCGTCGTTCCGGCCTCGTTGGCCGCCGACCTCGACCGGTACGCGACGAGCGAGGGGCTCGGCGCGGACGACCCGTACGTCGACGTCTCGCCCCGCCGGGTCCAGATGATCGTGCGCGAGACGGCGGCGCGAGCGGCGAATCGCACCGACGCCGCCCCCGAGGAGCGGGTCACGCCGAGCGCCCTCCGGAAGACGTTCGCCAGACGGCACCTCGTCGACCGAGATGTCGACCCGCGCGCCGTCCGCGACGCCGGCGGCTGGGAGTCGCTCGGCACGCTCGACCCGTACCTCGACCCGCTCGACGGGGAGGCGCTGGCGGCCGCCCTCGCCGTCGACGCCGGCGCCGACGCCGACGCCACCGTCGGGCGGACCGGGACGACCGTCCTCCCGGGGTTCGAGGCGCTCACCGAGTCCGGGCCGTCAGACCCCGTCGCCGCCGTCGCCGCCGGGCTGACCGAGGCGGACCGCTGGACAGAGGCGTGGTTCGCCCGTCGGGCGGTCGGGGGCGAGCGGGTCGAGATCGCCGCGACCGCGGGCGTCGACCAGGCGACGCTCGCGGAGCGCGACGTGTCCGCGCGGGGCCCGTGGCAGGACGCGATAGCCGACGAGGCGCCGGTCTCGACCGACGGCCGACAGGAGACCGGCGGCCGGCCCGCGGTCGCGGTGCCGGCGGCCTACGAGGGCGCGGTCCACGGCGCGCTCTGCGTCGTCGCCGCCGCCGCAGACCCGGTCGACGACGCGGAGACGCGTTCGCTCGCGGTCCTCGGACGCTGCCTCGGTCGGCTGATCACCGCGGACCGGTGGCGGGAGCTGCTCCACTCCGACGCGGTCACCGAGGTCGAGTTCCGCGCGACCGACGACGGCGCGTTCCTCGCCCGGGCGAGCCAGCGGCTGGACTGCCGGATCGAACTGGCCTCGACCGTCGACGTCGACGACGAGGTCTCCCGGGCGTACCTCTCCGTCGACGGGGCCGGTCCGCAGGAGTTCGCGACCGTCGTCGAGGAAGTCAGGGGCGTCTCCGACTTCCGCGTGATCGAGACCCGGGAGGACGGGTGTTCGGCGTCGGTGCGCCTCGCGGGCGGGTCGCTCGTCAGGGCGCTCATCGACCACGGGGCGACGGTGCGCGACGCGTCGGCCGCAGACGGGCGGGTCCGCGTCGTCGCCGACTTCCCGGAGGGAACGAACGTCAGGCCCGTCGCCGACGGGCTCCGCGACCGGTTCGCGGGCGTCAGGCTGGCGAGCAAGGAGTCGGTCGCGCGCTCGCCGCGCACGGAGTCGGCGCTGCGGGACGGGATCGCCGACCGGTTCACCGACCGCCAGTGGGCCGCGCTGTCGGCGGCGTACCACGGCGGGTACTTCGACTGGCCGCGCGGCAGCACGGCCGAGGAGGTCGCCGACGCGATGGACGTCTCCTCCCCGACGTTCCACAACCACCTCCGAAAGGCCCAGCGCGCCCTGCTCGACGGCGTCTTCGAGGAGGACGGAGATCGGGCCTCCCGCGAGGACGGGAGGATCGTCGGCGCCGACGAGTAGGGGTCGAGGGCGCCTCGCCGGGGTATCCATCACGATTTTTCGTATTTAGCGTCAGCGTTTATATGGTGATATTGGTTGGATACGACCGTACCATGACAGAGGGAGACGGCCAACTGGAAGCGAGATTAGCGGAACAAGAGGTGTTCGAGCCGTCGGAGTCGTTCGTCGAGCAGGCGAACGTCTCCGACCCGGAGATATACGAGGAGTTCGAGGAGAACTGGCCGGAGTGTTGGGAGACGGCCGCCGACCTGCTGGAGTGGGAAACCGACTACGACCGGGTGCTCGACGACGACGACCCGCCGTTCTACGAGTGGTTCACCGGCGGCGAGCTGAACGCGTCGGCGAACTGCCTCGACCGACACCTCGAGGACCGCGGCGACGAGGTCGCCATCGAGTGGGTCGGCGAGCCCGTCGACGAGGACGACCGCTCGTACACCTACGAGGAGCTCCACCGCGAGGTGAACGAGTTCGCCGCCGCCCTTCGGGAGCAGGGCGTCGAGGAGGACGACGTGGTCACGATGTACATGCCGATGATCCCGGAGCTGCCGATCGCGATGCTGGCGTGCGCTCGCATCGGCGCGCCCCACAGCGTCGTGTTCGCCGGGTTCTCGGCCGACGCGCTCGCGACGCGGATGAACGCCGCGGAGTCCGAGTACCTCGTCACCTGCGACGGCTACTACCGCCGCGGCGACCCGCTCGACCACCTCGACAAGGCGAACGAGGGGCTCGCGGGCGTCGACCACGACACCACGACCGTCGTCGTCGACCGGCTCGGGCCGAACGGCGACGACTTCGGTCACGACCTCGGCGGCGACCAACTCGACTACGGCGACCTCGTCGCGGCCCACGAGGGCGCCGAGGTCGAGCCCGTCACCCGGGACGCCGAGGACATGCTGTTCCTGATGTACACCTCGGGAACCACCGGGAAGCCGAAGGGCGTGAAACACACGACCGGCGGGTACCTCTCGTGGGTGTCGTGGACCTCGCAGTCCGTCCTCGACATCAAGCCGGATGACACGTACTTCTGCTCGGCCGACATCGGGTGGATCACCGGTCACTCCTACATCGTCTACGGGCCGCTCTCGCTCGGCACGACGACGATGATGTACGAGGGGACGCCCGATCACCCCGAGCAGGACCGGCTCTGGGAGATCGTCGAGGAGTACGAGGCGACCCAGCTGTACACGGCGCCCACGGCGATCCGCGCGTTCATGAAGTGGGGCGCCGAGTACCCCGACCGTCACGACCTCTCCTCGCTGCGCCTGCTCGGCACGGTCGGCGAGCCGATCAACCCGCGCGCGTGGAAGTGGTACTACCAGCACATCGGGGACGAGGAGTGCCCGATCGTGGACACGTGGTGGCAGACCGAGACCGGCGGGATGATGGTGACCACGCTGCCCGGCGTCAAGGACATGAAGCCCGGCGCCGCGGGACCGCCGCTGCCGGGGCTCGACGTTCAGATACTCGACACGCTCGGCGAGGCGGTCGAGCCCGGGAAGGCGGGGTACCTCACGGTACAGAAGCCGTGGCCCGGCATGCTCCGGACGCTGTACAACAACGACGAGCGCTACATCGAGGAGTACTGGGCGGAGTACTCCGACACCGACAGCGACGACCCCGACGACTGGGTGTACTTCCCGGAGGACGGGGCGAAGATCGACGAGGACGGCTACATTACCGTCCTCGGCCGCGTGGACGACGTGCTCAACGTCTCCGGCCACCGGCTGGGAACGATGGAGATCGAGTCCGCCATCGTCGGGGTCGAAGGGGTGGCGGAGGCGGCCGTCGTCGGCGGCAATCACGATATCAAGGGCGAGGCGGTGTACGCCTACGTGACGACCGAGGACGGCTACGAGGGCGACGACGAGCTCCGCGACGCGATCGTCGCGGGCGTCGAAGACGCTATCGGCCCGATCGCCCGACCCGAGCAGGTCGTGTTCACGCCCGACCTGCCGAAGACCCGGTCCGGGAAGATCATGCGCCGCCTGCTGGAGAACATCGCCGACGGCAAGGAGCTCGGGAACACGAGCACGCTTCGGAACCCCGAGATCGTCGAGGAGATCCAACAGAAGGCCGACGCCGAGTAGCGCTCGGCGCACCGTTTTCGATCCGTCTCAGCCACGACCACGACGGACGACGCGACGGCAACTATCACGAAAAACTCAGATAAACAAACTCGCGACACACGCCAAAACATGACAGATAATACTTCACGCGAACGGGACGACGCGGTCACCGACGGGGGCCGCGCATCCGACGACGCGGCCACCGACGGGGGCGTCGCGTCCGCCGGAGCCGCACAGACGCACAGGGACACCGACTACCTCAGCGAAGAGGTGAACCTGCTGAAACCGAGCACCGCGTACATGCGGGACCATCTCAGGATCGTCTGGGCCGGGTTCATCGTCTGGGCGCTCGCCGTCTTCGGCCCGGTAACACTGACGATGCTCGCTCCGGGGCCGATGACGACGACGACGGTACCGGTGCTCGGGTTCCCCCTCCACTACTTCCTCGTCGCCTTCGGAGCGCCGACGAGCGCCCTCGTCTTGGCGGCCGTCTACGCCCGTCAGCGCGACAAGTTGGACGATAAGTACGGCATCGAACACACCGCCGCGGAGCCCGCGGACTCCGGGAGCGTCGACGACGGGGGGCAGCAGGGATGATGGCCCCGCTTCAAGCCGAGGCGCTCGACATCTCGTTCAAGCTCCTCCCGGCGATCATCGTCTTCCTGATGATGGCCTCGTTCCTCGTCATCGGGTTCGTGTTCAAGGTGGCGGACGCCGAGGGCATGTGGGTCGCCGGCCGGGGTATCGGCAACATCGAGAACGGGATGGCGATCGGCGCCAACTGGATGTCGGCCGCCTCGTATCTCGGCCTCGCGGGGCTAGTCGCGCTGTCCGGATTCTACGGGCTGGCGTTCATCGTCGGCTGGACCACCGGGTACTTCGTCCTGCTCATCTTCCTCGCGGCGCAAATGCGCCGGTTCGGGAAGTACACTGCGCCGGACTTCGTCGCGGACCGGTTCAACTCCCCGATGGCACGCGCGCTGGCCGCGTTCACCACGCTGCTCATCGCGTACGTCTACTCCGTGGGCCAGGCCCGCGGGATGGGGCTCGTCGGCCAGTACGTCTTCGGGCTCGACATCGTCCCGATGATCGTCGTGATGATGACTATAACGGTCGGGTACCTCGCGCTCTCCGGAATGCTGGGCGCGACGAAGAACATGGCCGTCCAGTACGTTATCCTCATCATCGCGTTCCTCGCGGGCGTCTACGTCGTCGGCTTCTCACAGGGCTACTCCACCGTGCTTCCGCAGATCGAGTACGGCACCCTGTTCAGCGAACTCAGCCGGCAGTTCTCCGAACCGTTCATCGGCGGGAACAGCTACTACCTCTGGGTCGCGACGGCGTTCTCGCTCATCGTCGGGACCTGCGGACTCCCGCACGTCTTGGTCCGGTTCTACACGGTCAAAAACGAGCGCACGGCCCGGTGGTCGACGGTCTCGGGGCTGTTCTTCATCATGCTCCTGTACTGGGCCGCGCCGGCGATGGCCGCCTTCGGCGTCGACCTGTTCGCCGCGGTCAACAACCTCTCCCCGGACGCCGTCTACAGCGGTCAACAGGCGATGTCCGGCGCGGAAGGGGACGTTATCGTCGTGCTGGCCGCCCAGTTCGCGAGCCTGCCGCGCTGGTTCGTCGGCCTCGTCGCCGCCGGCGGGATGGCCGCGGCCATCGCGACGACCGCCGGACTGTTCATCACGGCCTCTTCGGCCGTCGCACACGACATTTACTCGGAGCTCATCAACCCCGACGCGACCCAGCGCCAGCAGGTGCTCATCGGGCGGGCGACCATCATCGGCATCGGCGCCCTGGTCACTGTCACCGCGTTCAACCCGCCGGCGCTCATCGGTGAACTCGTCGCCTACGCGTTCTCGCTCGCCGGCACCGTGCTGTTCCCGATGTTCTTCCTCGGGCTCTGGTGGGAGAACACCAATCGCCAGGGGGCCTTGGCCGGGATGTCCGTCGGTCTCCTGCTGTGGATCACTTCGATCATCAACAGCGTCCTGCCCGCCTACCTGGGCTTCCTCGCCGACATCGCCGGTGGCTCCGGACAGGCGATCGTCCCGATCTACGCCCAGTACGTCCCGCCGATAGGCGCTGCTTTAATCGGAACGCCGCTCGTGTTCCTCGTCACGATTGTCGTCTCGATGGCGACGCCAGAACCGCCACTGGAGACCAAGCGGATGGTGCGCCAGTGTCACAGCCCCGAACCGATGGGGCAACAGCAGACCGCCGAGGACGTGGTCGCCGACGGCGGTGAAGACGTCGCGACGGACGGTGGTCGCGCAGTTGACGACGAGACGACGGAGGAGGAGCGATAATGTACGACCGCATCCTCGTTCCCACCGACGGCAGCGACGTCGCGGAGGCAGCGGTCGACCACGCCCTCGACCTCGCGGAGAAGTACGACGCCGAGGTCCACGCGCTGTACGTCGTCGACATCGACTCCGTGAACATCAGCCTCGGGACCGAACAGGTGGACCGAATCAAGCAGGGTCGGTTCGACGAGATGGACGAGCTGAAAGAACAGGCCGAAGCGGCGACCGGCGTCGTCGCCGACCGTGGCGCCGAGCGCGACGTCGACGTCGTCGAACACGTCGCGGGCGGGCGACCCCACAAGGTGATCGCCGACTACGCCGAGAATCACGATATCGACATCATCGTGATGGGGAGCCACGGCCGCGCGGGTGTCCGCCGCGCCCTGCTCGGCAGCGTCACGGAGCGTACCCTGCGCTCGACGCACGTCCCCGTCCTCGTCGTCGACTACCTCGACGAGGACTGAACCCCGAGGTTCGGTTCCTCGCCGACGGACGGATCGACTCGCCGCGCGGTCGACGCCGCGCGATTCCGCAACACCGACGTATCCCACTCAGCCACTCACCATATGCCCGACTCGGACGCCGCGGAGACGCCGGACGACGAGCCGACCGACCCGAGCGTCGCCGACCGCGCCCGGCACGTACTCAGCGAGAACGGCACCGGAATGTTACAGGACCTGCTGTTCGCGCTCGTGTGGGTCGGGCTCGCGTCGTCGCTGTACAACGTCGCCTTCTCGACGGCCCCGCAGTGGGTGCTGTACATGTTCATGCTCGCGGGGATCCCCGCCTACTTCGGCTTCTTCATCTCGCTGGAGATCGCCAAAGAGCAGAGCGCGCGCTAACGCGCCCGATTACTCTCGCCGTTCACCCGGCGAGTTCGCGAATATCACCGACGTCGAGTAACCGCTCGTCCGGATCCAGCGCGGCGCGGTACGTCGCCCGCGCGACCGTGTCCACGGAGAGCGGCCGCGACTCGCCGAGCCGGGACGCGATCGGCCGCGCGCTCGCGACGAACCGGAGGAGGCGGTCGACCACGCCGGGAACGTGCGGCTGTCCCTCCCCGTACACCGGTCCCGGTCGGAGGGTGACGGCGTCGAGGTCGAGGTCGGCGATCCCGGTCTCGGCGCGTCGCTTGGCCGTCAGGAAGGCGTTCCGGACGCCGGGCGGCTTCCCGGCCGCGGAGAGGAAGACGAACGCGTCGACGCCGGCCCGCTCCGCCTCCAGCGCCGCGAGGAGGGCCGCGTCGCCGTTGACGCGCTCGAAGGTCACGCCGTCGGTCGGCGCCTCGGTGAGGGTCCCGACGGCGTGAACCACGGCGTCGACGCCGTCGAGGCGATCGCGCCACGCGTTCGGCCGGAAGAGGTCGGCGCTCGTCCACGAGACGCCGTCGACCCAGTCGGCGGCGAGGTCCGGGCGGCCGCCCCGCGAGACGCTGCGGACCTCGTGGCCGTCGCGGACCGCGAACCGACAGACGCCGCGTCCGATGAACCCGCTGCCGCCGACGACGAGGAGGGTGGACATGCGCCGGCGTACGCTCCGCGCCGTCTTGGGACTTCGGGACGGCGAGCCGAGAGAGTCGGGGAGAGAGCCCGACGAGGGACCGTCGGTGGCGTTCAGCGCCGCAGGAACCCGAGGAGCGCGTAGTCTCCGTCGGGATCGTACCGGCGGAAGGCGAGGCTGTTCGTCAGCACCGACACCGACGAGAACGCCATCGCCCCGGCCGCGAGGGCGGGCTGGAGCAGCCCGAGCGACGCGAGCGGGATCATCGCGGTGTTGTAGCCGAGCGCCCACACGAGGTTCTGTTTGATCTTCCGGAGCGTCGCGTCGGAGACGCGGATCGCCTTCACCACGTCGAGCGGGTCGTCGCGCATCAGCGTCACGTCGGCGGCCTCGATCGCCACGTCGGTCCCGGAGCCGATCGCGGTGCCGACGTACGCGACCGCCAGCGCGGGGGCGTCGTTGACGCCGTCGCCGACCATCATCGCCCGACGGCCGTCGCTCTGGATCGCCTCGACCGCGTCGGACTTGTCCTCGGGGAGGACGCCGGCGCGGACGTTCTCGGGGTCGATGCCGACCTGCTCTGCGACCGCGCGGGCCGTGCGCTCGTTGTCGCCCGTGATCATCATCACGTCGACCCCGCGCTCGCGGAGCTGGCTCACCGCGTCCTTTGCGCTCGGTTTCACCGTGTCCGCGTCGGCGACGACGCCGAGGAGCTCCCCGTCGTCCGCGCCGGCGGGGACCCGCGCGACGAGCATCGCCGTCTTCCCCTCGTGTTCGAGCCGCTCCATCGCGTCCGCCGCGGGCGAGGGGTCGATCCCGGCGTCGCGCAGCAGCTTCCGGTTGCCGACGAGTACCCCGTCGCCGTCGACAGTGGCTCTGACTCCGTGCCCCGGGACGTTCTCGAACGACTCGGGCTCGCCGAGGTCGAGGCCGCGCGCCTCGGCACCGTCGACGATCGCCCGGGCGAGAGGGTGTTCGCTGCCGCGTTCGGCGCTAGCGGCGAGCCGGAGGATCTCGTCTTCGGCCGTCGCCGTCGCGTCGTCCGTCGCCGCCGCGTCGCCGCGCTCGGCGACCGCGCCGCCGTCGGGGACCTCACCGGTCGCGACCACGTCGGTGAGCTCCATCTCGCCCGCCGTGAGCGTTCCCGTCTTGTCGAACACGACCGTGTCGACGTCTTTCGCGCGTTCGAGGACGTCGCCGCCCTTGAACAGGACGCCGTTCCGCGCCCCGATGGTGGTCCCGACCATCGTGGCGGCCGGGGTCGCGAGCCCGAGCGCGCAGGGACACGCGATGAGCACCGACGAGGCGAACACGACGACGGCGAACTCGAACACCGAGATGGTCCCGCCGGTCGAACCGGGTCCGCCTGCGACCTGCCCCCACAGCGGGAGCGAGTCGACGAAGCCCGCGAGCGCCTCGGGGAAGAGGAACCAGACGACGCCCCAGAACAGCGCGTTCGCGATGACCGCGGGCACGAAGTACGCTGAGATCCGGTCCGCGAGGTTCTGGATGTCGGGCTGGCGGGACTGCGCCTCCTTCACCGTCTGAACGATCTGCTGGAGCGCGGTGTCCGCGCCGACCTTCGCCGCCTCGACGACGAGGAGGCCGTTCTCGTTTATCGTCGAGCCGACGACCTCGTCGCCCTCGCCCTTCTCGACCGGGACGGACTCCCCGGTCACCATCGACTCGTCGACCGCGGACTGTCCCTCGACGACGACGCCGTCGGTCGGGATCTGCTCGCCGGGGCGGACCTTCATCCGGTCGCCGACCGCGACCTCGTCGATCGGGACCTCGCGCTCGGTCCCGTCCTCGTCGACGAGAGTCGCGGTGTCGGCCTCCATCTCCAGGAGCTTCCGCAGCGCGTCGCCGGCCTGTCCCTTCGAGCGGGCTTCGAGGTAGTTGCCGAGCGTGATGAAGACGAGGATCAGCGCCGCCGTGTCGAAGTAGACGCTCCCGGCGACCAGATCGAGGAGGACGGCGGCGGAGTAAACGTACGCCGTCGACGACCCCAGCGCGATCAGCACGTCCATGTTGGCGCGGCCGTTCGTGACGAGCGCCTTGTACGAGTTCCTGTAGAACGGCCGCCCGAGCACCAGCTGGACCGGCGTCGCGAGCGCGAACTGGACCCAGCCGATCTCGACGCCGAGGACCCGCTCCGGGACGACGGCGCCCCCGAGGAGGAGCTTGTCGGCCATGAAGAACAGCAGCGGCGCGGCCAGCGCGGCGCCGAACAGCGTCAGCCGGAGCTGCTTTCTGATCTCCGCGTTCCGAGCCGCGTCGCGCGCGCTCTCGCCGGAGTCGCCGTCCTCCCCCTCGCCGTTCGAGTCCTCGTCCTCGCGGACCGGCGAGTAGCCCGCGTCCTCGACGGCGTCGTACAGCGCCGCCCGCGAGGTCTCGGCGGGGTTGTATCGGACTTGCGCCTCGTCCGTCGCGTAGTTCACGTCGGCGTCGACGACGCCGGGCACGGACTCGAGGGCGTCGCGGTTGGCGTCCGCGCAGTTCGCGCACGACATGTCGGTGATGGCGACGGTCGCCGTCTCCGAGACCGCCCCGTAGCCCGCGTCCTCGATCGCGTCGTAGATCTCCGCAAGCGACGTCGCCTCCGGGTCGTACTCGACGCTCGCCTCGTCGGTCGCGTAGTTCGCGTCCGCCCGCGAGACGCCGTCCAGCGACTCGACGGCGTCGCCGACCGCCGCCGAGCAGTTGGCGCAGCTCATCCCCGTGATGTCGAGGTGGGTCGTTCTGGCACTCATCTTGGGTACTACTACGGGATACTCCCTTAGTGCGTTTTCCCATTCGAAACCAAAGCCTGAGAAGAGAGAAAATTTAGAATCCGAAGCTACCGGAGGGCTTCGCCCGAACTCGACCCTATTTCATCCCCACGAACGCGGCACACAACACTTATTACTTCGTCGGGCGACAGTTGATCCGCGATGGCGACAGGCAAGGTCGACTTCTTCAACGACACCGGCGGCTACGGATTCATCGAGACTGACGACGCTGACGAGGACGTGTTCTTCCACATGGAAGACGTCGGCGGCCCGGACCTCGAGGAGGGACAGGAGGTAGAGTTCGAGATCGAGGAGGCGGACAAGGGTCCGCGCGCGACGAACCTCACTCGGCTGTAACTCGTCCGGCGGCATCCGCTACCGGCGAACTCGGACAGCTCTCGAAACGCGTTCCGTGTATATTACGCACCGCGAGCGACGGCGCCGTCGTTCGTCCGTCGGCCGACGCCCTCGCCGTCTCTCCCTCCCGCCGACGGCGTCGCCGTTTTACTCGCCGAGCGACGAGCTTGCTACATGGAGGCCGACGACCCTAACAGCCACCTCGACGACCTCGACGCGTTCGTCGCCGAGAACCTCGACCGCTACGCCGAGACGCAGGGCGTCCTCCCGGAGCGGCTCGACGAGTTCGGCGAGCGGTACCGCTCGCAGGGGCACCTGACGCGGGATCAGCTGTACGAGATCGCCTACGAGTCGTCCACGCGGAGCGCGTACCACGTCGAGAAGAACCCCGAGGCGCGCTGCCGCGAGGTGACGCGCAACGCGCGCGCCGTCGACGGCGACTTCTCGTCGATCCACCTCATCACCGGCCTCGCCGGGTTCAAAGCGGCGACCGCGTCGTGCGTGGTGGCCGCGCTCGACGGCGATCGGCACGCCGTCGTCGACACGCGGGTCTGGGCGTCTCTGGAGCGGCTGGGTTACCTCGACGGGCGCAAGGAGTCGTTCGACGCCGCCGACTACGTGACGATGATCGAGCCGATCCGCGCGATCGCCGACGAGACGGGCTACCGGCCGGTCGACGTGGGCTACGCGCTGTTCGCGCACGACGCCCACGTCCGAGACGGGACGCTTCACTGAGGGACGGACCGAGCGAGCCGCGGCCGCGCGAGCGGCGCGCGAAAACCGCCTACACCGGGTACTCGACGCCGGTCGCCTCGGTCGAGTACTCCCAGAGCTTCCGGGCGTCGTCCCGGTCGTAGGAGGCGTCGTTCGACCGCCCGACGGTCGGGTGCCCGCGCATGTTCATCAGGCCGCCCGGCTCGACGTACGCCCCGCCGTCGACGTCGGCAGTGGCCGCGTACAGCATCGGCTCGACGCCGATATCGGCGTCCTGCCCGAGGACCGCGTTCGCGGCCTTCATGCCGACCTTCATCAGCGGGTTCCCGCTCTCCTCGGCGGTCCGCATCTGGAGGTTCGTGTCGGTGTAGCCGGGGTGGCAGGCGACGCTGCGGATCCCCGGGTCGCCGTCCCCGTCGCTCGCGGCGTCGAGCCGGCGCTGGAGCTCGTAGGCGAACAGCAGGTTCGAGAGCTTGCTGCGTCCGTACGCCTGCCACTTCCCGTACGACCGCTCCCAGTTGAGATCCGAGAAGTCCATCTCGCCCTGCTCGTGGGCCCCCGACGACTGGGTGACGACGCGGGCGTCACCGCCGATCCCCTCGGCGGCGTCGAGGAGGTCGAACAGCCGTCCGGTGAGCGCGAAGTGGCCGAGGT
>NZ_NEWI01000049.1:0-20707 GCF_002135005.1 Halorubrum sp. SD612
GTCGAACGCGGCGCCCGCGAGTCCGGGTCCCAACGGCACGGCGACCGCGCCCTCTGCGACCGGAGAGGGATCGGGGGCGAGGTCCTCGTCGAGCAGCGTCCCGGTCGCGAGCCCGCAGGGCGACACCTCGGGGACCGCGGCCGCCACGTGGACGGCGGCCGTCCGCGCGACGACCGCGTCGATCGTGGTGGTGACCACCGGGTCGACGCCGGCCGACCGCGCCCGTAGCGCGGCCGCCAGCGCGCGGTCGGGGCCGCCGAGCGCCATCGGCTTGAGGACGACCGCGTCGGCGGCGTCCGCTTCGAGGACGGCGTCGACCCCGTGGACCGCGACCGACTCGTCGGCGGCGATCGGGACCCGCTCGCCGCCACCGTCGCGGCGAAGTTCCGCCAGCCCGCCGAGGTCGTCCGCCGGGAGCGGCTGCTCGACGTACGCGAGGTCGAACGCCGCCAGCGCGCCGAGCGCGTGACGCGCCGTCTCCCGGTCCCACGCTCCGTTCGCGTCGGCCCGGAGCGCGACCCGGTCGCCGACCGCGTCGCGGACCGCGCGGAGGCGCTCGACGTCGGCGTCGACGTCGCGGGCGCCGACCTTCAGCTTCAGGCAGTCGAACCCCTCCTCGACCGCACGCGTCGCCTCGGCGGCGGTCTCCGCCGGCCCGCCGTCCCCGACGGTCGCGTTGACCGGGACGGCGTCAGCGGGCGTCGCGGTCACGCCGGCCTCGACGGCGAGTTGCTCCGCGAGCGGCCGTCCCGCGTCGCGAGCTGCGGCGTCGGCGAGCGCGAGCGAGACGCCGTGTCGCGCGGCTGGCGTCGATTCCGCGTCCGGCACTCCCGGGACCGGTTCGGACATGTTCCCGGCTTCGAGGTCGCTGAGCGCCGCCGCACAGGCGTCGCGCGACTCCGTCCACCCTGGGAGCGGAGTCGCCTCGCCGAGGCCGACCGCGCCTGACTCGTCGCCGCCGCGTCTAGCCGTGATCACGAACCCTTCCCGGCGACGGATCTCGCCGCGTGCGCTTCCGAGCGGTCGGGTCAGGTCGAGCGCGAATGGGCGGTGGCGCACGACCGTGACCGAGGCCTCGCCGCGAGGGTCGTCGTCGGTCACACCGCCAACCCGACGGCGAACGCGACGGCGTACGCCGCGAGCAGTTTGCCGGTCGACTCTAACGCGGGGTTGAGCGCCTCGCCCGAGGTCTCGGTGAGCACCGTCCGCGCGACGGTCGCCGCGAGCGGGAGAGTGACGAGCGGGAGCAGCGTCGCGAGCCCGTCGCCGCGCGCGGCGAACCAGACGGGGACGAGGTACGCGACGGCGAGCAGCGCGAGGTACTCGGCGCGAGCGAACCGGTAGCCGAACCGGACGGCGAGGGTGCGCTTGCCCGTCGAGGCGTCCTCCTCGCGGTCGCGGAGGTTGTTGACGACGAGGATGTTTGTCGACAGCGCGGCGATCGGGAGGCTCGCGACCACCGCCGCGAGCGCGACGGTGCCCTCCGGGGGCCCCGCCGGGAACCACCCTGCGAGCAGCGCGGCGGCCTGAACGTAGTAGGTCCCCGTCACCGCGATCACGCCGAAGAAGACGAACACGAAGAGGTCGCCGAGCCCGTGGTAGCCGAGGGGGTACGGCCCGCCGGTGTAGGCGATCCCGGCCGCCACGGAGGCGAGCCCGATCACGAGGATGGGGACGCCGCCGACGGCGACGAGGTAGGTCCCCACGAGGATCGCGGCCGCGAAGGTGAGCCACATCGCCCGCTTCACCTCGGCCGGCTCGATGAGGCCGCTGGCGACGACGCGCGTGAACCCCTCGCGGTCGTCGGTGTCCGCCCCTTGGATCGCGTCGTAGTAGTCGTTCGCGAAGTTCGTACCGACCTGGATCAGCGCCGCGCCGACGAGCGCCGCGAGCGCGGGCAGCGGGGCGAACACCCCGTCGGCGAGCGCGAGCCCGACGCCGACGATCACCGGCGCGGCCGCGGCAGGGAGCGTCTGCGGCCGAGCGGCGATAACCCACGCGCGCCGACGGGTCACCTCGGTACTCATTGCCGCCGATTGGCGCGTGGCGTCCCTTAAGCTTGCTATCGCGGATCCCCGCGGACCGGCCCGAACCGGTCGCAGTGAACGGTACCGAGTGGCGTACACCTATGCCTCGCGGGTGCGAGCCCTTCGCCATGGCCCGCGTTCCCTACGCAGAGGCGTCTGACGTGCCGGACGAGTACGGGGAGCTCTCGGGGTCGTCGCTTCAGGGGAACCGCTTCACGTGTGCCGGTCGCTCGGCAACAACCCCGCGGTGCTCGCCGGCCTCTGGTCGTTCCCCGAGTCGCTGTGGACCGACAGCCGGCTCACCGAACGGGAGCGTGAACTGGTCATCTTGGCGGTATCGAGCGAGATCGGCAACCGGCACGAGTAGCACCAACGCGGTACCATCGCCCGCGGGGTCGGGACCGACGACGAAGCGATCGTCGACATCGCCGCGGTCGCCGAGGGTACGACACGCTCGGCGGCGTCATCGACGCGTTCGACCCCGAACTGGAGTCGGGGAGCGAGTTCAACGGGTGGGACCCGCGCTAGCTCCGCGGCCGCAGGCCGCCCGGCACCGGGGCCACGGCACCGGACGGCTCGCGACCGATCGCCCGGTCTCGGCGACCGACAGGTTCGACAGGGACCGGCCCGTAACGCCTGTATGACCGACACGGAGGCCGCGTCGGCGAACGGCATCGAGGCGCGGTACGAGGAGACCGACGGCGAGCGACGGCTCACCTTCTCGCGGGACGGTCGGGAGGCGACCGTCGCGCAGAACGCCGACGGATACGCGATGTTGAAGGTCCGGACCGGCCCGGACGGCGACGAACTGGAGCGCTACTACGGGTTCGACATGGCGCTCGACCACGCGGCCGAGCTGCTCGGCGCCGCCGTCCCAGACCTCCCGGTGCCGGACGCCGCCGCCGATATGGGGATGTAGCCGGAACGCCGGCTCTCTCGGCACGCTGCCGCCGTCGTTCTCTGATCTCCCCCGAGCGGACAGCGCGAGCAACCGGCAGCATGATCCGGGACCCGGAACGCGAGACGAGCGGCTCCGTTCCCGATCGCCCATCTGTCGAAAGCGCCCGTCCGCCCGTCAGCATCCGTGTCGCGACCGTCGACGCCCGTGCCACCACGACGCACGACCCGGCAATGAATAACTCCAAAACATCATAGACGCAATTGAATATTCTCCATAGCCATATTGGCTTATGAGTGGCACCGGTATGCGGAGGTACGATGGAGCGAAGACAGTTCCTCCGCGGCACCGGCGCGGCGATCGGCGGTTCGCTGCTCGCCGGCTGCGCGGGCGGAGGCGGCGACTCGGGCACAGTGACGGTCGATTACGCGTACTACAACCCGGTCAGTCTCGTGTTGCGCGAGAAGGGGTGGCTCGAAGCGGCGTTCGCCGACACCGGAACCGACGTCGAGTGGGTGTTGAGCCTCGGGAGCAACCAAGCGAACGAGTACGCCCAGAGCGGCGAGGCCGACGTCTCCTCGACCGCCGGAATCGCGGCGCTGATGGCCCGCACGAACGGCGTGCCGATAACGACGCCGTACGTCTATTCGGAGCCGGAGTGGACGGCGCTCGTCACGTTCGAGGAGACCGGGATCGAATCGGTCGAAGACCTCGAAGGGAGCCGCGTCGCCGCCACCCGCGGGACGGACCCGTACTTCTTCCTGCTTCAGGCGCTCGACGACGCCGGGCTGAGCGAGGAGGACGTCGAGGTCGTCAACCTCCAGCACCCCGAGGGACAGTCCGCTCTCGTCCGGGGAGAGGTCGACGCGTGGGCCGGACTCGACCCGCACATGGCCGAGTTGGAGCTCGAACACGACGGCGCGGAGCTGTTCTTCCGCGAGCCGCGGTACAACACGTACGGGTTCCTGAACTTCCTCGACGGGTTCCTCGCCGACCGGCCCGAGGACGCGCGTCGCGTGATCGAGGCCTACGAGCGGGGCCGCGAGTGGGCGATCGGGAACCCGACGGCGACCGCCGGGATCCTCGCCGACGCCTCCGAGATGTCCGAGCCGGTCGCGGAGCGCGTGTTCACCCAGCGGAACGACCTCTCGGAGCCGATCCCGGGCGAGCCCCACCGCGAACTGCTCGCGGACCTCTCGCCGATTCTCGAACGCGAGGGGCTCGTGACCGACGACGCCGACCCCGCCGGCAACGTCGACGACCTGATCGACTCCGAGTTCGCGAGCGAGGTCGTCTGAGATGGCCGCCGACACCCGCCGGGAGTCCGGGGTGTCCCGCGACTCCGACTCCGGCCGTGGGTCGACGGCCGGCGAGTCGGCCGGCGGCGCCGAGTCTCGCAGCCTCGGCCCGGTTCCCCTCCCCGCCGCCAGCCGGTTCCGGCCCCTGCTCGGGCTGCTCGTCCCCGCCGCGCTCGTCGTCGTCTGGCACCTCGTCGTCGCGACCGGGATCATCGCGGCGTACCAGCTGCCGACCCCGCTGCGCGTGGCGGAGACGCTCTACGGGATGGCCGCCACCGGCGAGCTGTGGGGCCACGTCGCGATCACGGTCCAGCGCGTCGTTCTCGGTGCCGGCCTCGGCATCGTCGTCGGAACCGTCTTCGGGACCGCCACCGGGCTCTCGCGGACCGCGAGCGACCTCCTCGACCCACTCCTCCAGAGCCTGAAGAACATCCCGTCGCTGGCGTGGGTGCCGCTGTTCCTCCTCTGGTTCGGCATCGGCGAAAGCGCGAAGGTGCTGCTCATCGCTGTCGGCGCGTTCTTCCCGGTGTACCTCAACCTCTCGACCGGCATCGCCGCGGTCGACGAGGAGCTGTTGGAGGTCGCCGAGGTGTACGACCTCGGGCGCGTCGAGTCGCTGCGCCGGGTCGTGTTCCCGGCCGCGCTCCCGGACCTGCTCGTTGGGATCCGCGGCGGCGTCGGACTGGCGTGGATGTTCGTCGTCGCCGCCGAGCTGATCGCGGCGAGTCAGGGCATCGGATTCCTGCTGAGCGACGGGCGGACCCTCGCGCGGCCCGACATCATCGTGGGGTCGATCCTGCTGTTCGCGTTCCTCGGCAACTGCTCGGATGTCGCGGTCAGAGAGGTGAGAGACCGTGTCGTCGGACGCTGACCCCGTCCTCGCGGTGGACGACCTCCGGAAGCGGTACGGGGACACGGTCGCGCTCGACGGCGTCGACCTCGCGGTCGCGGACGGCGAGTTCGTCGCGGTCGTCGGCCCCTCCGGGTGCGGGAAGTCGACGCTGCTCCGCGTGCTCTCCGGACTCGAAGCCGAGTTCGCCGGGCGCGTCGCCGTCGACGGCGCGGACGTCAGGGAGGGGGGCAGCGACGCCGTCGGGATGGTGTTCCAGGAACCGCGGCTGCTCGACTGGGCGGACGTCCGGGAGAACGTCGCCGTCGGACTCCCGGCCGACGTCGACCCGGACACCCCGGCGGCTCGCGAGCGCGTCGACGACCTGATCGAGACGGTCGGGCTCGACGGGTTCGCCGGGAGCCGCCCGGACGAGCTCTCCGGCGGGATGGCTCAGCGCGTGTCGCTCGCGAGGGGGCTCGCCTACGACCCCGCCGTGCTGCTGCTCGACGAGCCGTTCTCCGCGCTCGACCGGCTGACGAAGGCGGACCAGCAGGACCACCTGCTCGACGTCTGGGACGCGCGCGGGACGACCGTCGTCCTCGTCACGCACGACGTGGAGGAGGCCGTCTACCTCGCGGACCGCGTCGTCGTGCTCGGCGGGCAGCCCGGGAGGGTGGCGTCGGTCGTCGATGTCGAAATCGACCGGCCCCGCGAGCGGGCGAACCCCGACCTCGTCGCGCTCCGGCGCGAGGTGACCGACGCGCTCGGTCGGTAGCGGCGCGTCCGCCGGTCGACCCGGATATCGGTGCGGACCGACCGCCGATCACGGTGGAGATGGCGCCGTGAGACTCGCTGACTCGTCTCGCGCGTGAACCGCCGGCCGCCCGCAGTACGAACGAAACGAACGTCGAGACCACTTATTAACTGACTTCCGAATCGGAATACGTGTCGGATCCCCTGTGTGTGTATTACCTCCTTAAGGTGTATTGACACCGCCGCAGTCATGCGATCTACTGCTCTTCGCCTCTTCGGCTCCGAACTGCCGGTCCGCACCGATTTTGCGATTGTCCAAACGATTAAGTACTCGACCGTCTTGTCGTGAATCGATGACAGACATCACGGAGGCTTCGTCGGACACCCCGGCGGATCGAGTTCTTCCAGGGCACGATAGCTTCTAACGTCGATATCGGTCCTGTCAGGATCTTCGACACGACCCTGCGAGACGGAGAACAGTCACCACGGACATCGTTCAGCTACGACGAGAAACGCCGCATAGCGGCGACGCTGGACGACATGGACACCCACGTCATCGAGGCGGGGTTCCCGGTCAACTCGGACGCGGAGTTCGAGGCCGTCAGCGACATCGCCGCCGCGACGGACACCACCGTCTGCGGACTGGCCCGGGTCGTCGACGGCGACATCGACGCCGCCATCGACTCCGGCGTCGAGATGGTCCACGTGTTCGTCTCCACCAGCGACGTCCAGCTGGAGGACTCGATGCACGCGACCCGCGAGGAGGCGAAGGGGCGCGCGGTCGACGCGGTCGAGAAGGTGAAAGACGCCGGCGTCGAGTGTATGTTCTCGCCGATGGACGCCACTCGAACGGACCCGGACTACCTGATCGACATCGTCGAGGCCGTCTCCGACGCCGGCACCGACTGGATCAACATCCCCGACACCTGCGGCGTCGGGATGCCGACCAGCTTCGGCGAGACGGTGAACGCCGTCGTCGAGGCCACCGACGCCCGCGTCGATGTCCACACCCACGACGACTTCGGGATGGCCGCGGCCAACGCCGTCGCGGGCTTCGAAAACGGCGCGGAGCAGGCGCAGGTGTCGGTCAACGGCATCGGCGAGCGCGCCGGCAACGCGGCCTACGAGGAGGTCGTCATGGCCGTCGAGTCGGTGTACGGCGTCGACACCGGTATCGACACGACCCAGATCACCAAGCTGGCCCGGATCGTCGAGGAGGCCTCGGACATCCCGGTGCCCGCGAACAAGCCGATCACCGGCCGGAACGCGTTCGCCCACGAGTCCGGCATCCACGCCGCGGGCGTCATCGAGAACGCCGACACGTTCGAGACCGGCGTGATGACTCCGGAGATGGTGGGCGCTGAGCGCGAGTTCGTGCTGGGCAAACACACCGGCACCCACAGCGTGCGCAAGCACTTGGTGGAGGCCGGCTTCGACCCGACCGACTCCGAGGTCCGGACGATCACGAAGCGGGTCAAGGAGTACGGCGCCGGCAAGCGGCAGGTGACCGCGGGCGACGTCGAGCGGTTCGCCGAGGAGGCGAACGTCACGCGCGAGGAGGAGGTCCGGGTCTGATGACCCACTCCCCGACCGGAGCGCCCCCCGAGCGACCGCGAGGGCGGTCGCGGGAGCAGTCCCGACCGCGTTCCGTTCCGGACGCCCGACAGGAATTTATACCCCGGCCGCGTTGCTTCGGGCGAGATGCGACGGTACACCGCGCTCGCGGAACGCGCTACCGCGTCCGGAGCCGTCGCGCCGATCATTGTAGGGGTATAAGCCCCTACATTACCCCTTCCTCACCGACGCGACGCGCCGCCGAACGTCGGCGGCCGAGCCGTTCTCGACGCGCGAAGCCGCGCCCCCGAGGGACGCGGCGCGGGCCCGCCCGTCGCGCGTTCGCAGCGACCCACACGACGACCCACCAGATGCCACACCAACCACGACAATGAGCGACACAGCAGCACAGCCGCGATCCGACGCGGACGAGTCGGACGACGGCTCGACGGCGGCCGCGACCGAGGAGCCGACCGAACCGGACGAACACCAGACGGCGGGGCCCGTCTCGACGGGCGCCGAGTCAGTCGTTGCCGCCCTCGAGGCCGCGGGCGCGAAGACCGCCTTCGGCGTTCAGGGCGGCGCGATCATGCCTGTCTACGACGCCCTGTACGACTCCTCCGTCCGGCACGTGACGATGGCCCACGAGCAGGGCGCCGCGCACGCCGCCGACGCGTACGGCGTCGTCGCGGGCGAACCCGGGCTCTGTATGGCCACGTCCGGCCCCGGCGCGACGAACCTCGTCACCGGCATCGCCGACGCCGACATGGACTCCGACGCGATGTTGGCGCTGACCGGGCAGGTGCCCACGGAGTTCGTCGGCAACGACGCGTTCCAGGAGACCGACACGGTCGGCGTCACGCGCCCGATCACGAAGCACAACTACTTCGCGAGCGGGGCCGACACCGTCGGCGACACCGTCGGCGAGGCGTTCGAGCTGTCGCGCGCGGGGCGCCCCGGGCCGACGCTCGTCGACCTCCCGAAGGACGTCACGCAGGACGAGACCGACCGGACGCCCGGTCCGGCGACGCCGCCCGCGGGGACCGACCCCGACCCGAACGCCGATGCGGAGTCGGTCGAGGAGGCAGCGCGCGCCATCGAGGCCGCCGAGCGCCCCGTCTGTCTGTTCGGCGGCGGCGTCATCAAGGCGGACGCGAGCGACGAGGCGCGGACGTTCGCCCGGAGCTACGGGATTCCGGTGACGACGACGATGCCGGGGATCGGCTCGTTCCCCGAGGACGACGACCTCTGCCTCTCGTGGGCGGGGATGCACGGAACCGGCTACGCGAACCTGGCGATCACCCACACCGACTGCCTGATCGCGGTCGGCACTCGGTTCGACGACCGGCTCACGGGCGGGATCGACACGTTCGCGCCCGAGGCCGAGGTGATCCACGTCGACATCGACCCCGCGGAGATCTCGAAGAACGTCCACGCCGACTACCCGCTGATCGGCGACGCCGGGCGCGTCCTCGACCAACTGACCGCCGCGGTCCGCGACGCGCCCGACGCCGAGGCGTGGCGCGACCGGTGCGACGAGTGGCGGGAGACGTACCCGCTCACGTACGCGACGCCCGAGGACGAGCCGCTGAAGCCCCAGTTCGTCGTCGAGGCGTTCGACGAGGCGACCGACGATGACACGATCGTCACGACCGGCGTCGGCCAGCATCAGATGTGGGCCTCGCAGTTCTGGACGTACACGGAGCCGCGGACGTGGGTCTCCTCCCACGGGCTGGGGACCATGGGGTACGGCGTGCCCGCCGCGGTCGGCGCGCGGGTCGCGGCCGACACGATGGGCGAGGAGGACCGCGACGTGGTGTGTTTCGACGGCGACGGCTCCTTCCTGATGACGATGCAGGAGCTGTCGGTCGCGGTCCGCGAGGAGCTCGACATCACGATCGCCGTGCTCAACAACGAGTACATCGGGATGGTTCGCCAGTGGCAGGACGCGTTCTACGAGGGCCGACACATGGCCTCCGACTACACGTGGATGCCCGAGTTCGACAAGCTCGCGGAGGCGTTCGGCGCGCTCGGTCTCCGCGTCGACGACTACGACGAGGTCGCGCCCGCGGTCGAGGAAGCCCTCGACTATGACGGGCCGGCCGTGGTCGACTTCCACGTCGACCCCGCGGAGAACGTCCTGCCGATGGTGCCGAGCGGCGGTGCGAACGGGAAGTTCGCGGCCGCGGAGGACCAGCTATGAGCGACGACACCGCGGCGTCCGACGGGGAGCCGCACCCCGGGCACGATGAGGCGTCCGCGGCGGCCGACGGCGGGTCGCCCGTCGCGCCCGGCGCCGACTCCCGGCCGCTCCCGGGCGAACAGCCCGGTCCGAACGAGCGCGACCACCCGGAGGGGCGCCGGAACCTCGAGGGGATCCGGATCGACCCCGTCGTCGAGGCCGAACACGAGTCGCACCGCGCGGTCATCTCGGCGCTCGTCGAGGACGAGCCCGGCGTGCTGGCGCGCGTCTCCGGCCTCGTCTCCCGCCGCCAGTTCAACATCGAGAGCCTCACCGTGGGGCCGACGACCGTCGACGGTCACTCGCGGATCACCATGGTCGTCGAGGAGACGGACCCCGGGATCGACCAGATCGAAAAGCAGATGTCGAAGCTGAAGCCGGTCATCTCGGTCGGCGAGGTCGCCGGCGACGCGGTCACCTCGGAGCTCGTCCTGCTGAAGGTCGAGGCCGACGACCCCGCGGCGGTCCACGCGGTCGCCGAGATGTACGACGGCCGGACGGTCGACGCCGGCCCCGAGACGATCACCGTCGAACTCACCGGCGACAAGGCGAGCATCGACAACGCGATCGGCGCGTTCGACCGGTTCGGTATCGTCGAGATCGCGCGGACGGGGCCGACAGCCCTCGCTCGCGGTAACACCCCCACGGCGCCCGGCGAGAAGCCCGGCACGGCCGCCGAACCGACCACGCACGACGACTGACACGCGACCACACAGGAACTCACAACGATACACATGACCGAAGACGACACGCAGACGTTCGACTCGACAGTATACTACGACGAAGACGCCGACGAGGAGGCGATCGCGCACAAGACGGTGGCCGTCCTCGGCTACGGCTCGCAGGGCCACGCGCACGCGCAGAACCTCGCCGACAGCGGGGTCGACGTGATCGTCGGCCTCCGCGAGAGCAGCTCCTCCCGGGCCGCCGCCGAAGGCGACGGGCTCCGCGTGGAGGCCCCCGCGGACGCCGTCGCCGCGGCCGACGTGGTGAGCGTCCTCGTCCCCGACACGGTTCAGCCGGACGTGTACGAGAACGCGATCGAACCGAACCTGGACGCGGGCGACACGCTCCAGTTCGCGCACGGGTTCAACATCCACTACAACCAGATCCAACCGCCCGAGGACGTCGACGTGACGATGGTCGCGCCGAAGTCGCCGGGCCACCTCGTGCGCCGCAACTACGAGAAGGACCAGGGGACGCCCGGCCTGCTGGCGGTGTACCAGGACGCCACCGGCGACGCCCACGACGAGGGGCTCGCGTACGCGGCCGCGATCGGCTGTACCCGCGCCGGCGTCGTCGAGACGTCGTTCCGCGAGGAGACGGAGACCGACCTGTTCGGCGAGCAGGCGGTGCTCTGCGGCGGCGTCACCTCGCTGGTGAAACAGGGGTACGAGACGCTCGTCGACGCAGGGTACTCCCCCGAGATGGCGTACTTCGAGTGCCTCAACGAACTCAAACTCATCGTCGACCTGATGTACGAGGACGGGCTCGGCGGGATGTGGGACTCCGTCTCCGACACCGCCGAGTACGGCGGCCTCACGCAGGGCGACGTGGTCGTCGACGAGCACGCCCGCGAGAACATGGAAGAGGTCTTGGAGAAGGTCCAGAACGGCCAGTTCGCCCGCGAGTGGATCGCGGAGAACCAGGCGGGCCGCCCCTCCTACACCCAGCTCCGCGAGGCGGAGAAGACCCACGAGATCGAGGCCGTCGGCGAGGAGCTGCGCGGCCTGTTCGCGTGGGAGGAGTCGGCCGAGGGCGACGAGGAGGAGAGCGCCGAGGTGACCGCCTGATGGGCGTAGCGGTGAGCGGTCGGTCTTCCGACTGCGCGGCGGTCCGGGGTGACGCCCGATGAGCGAGGGAACGCTGTACGACAAGGTGTGGGAGCGCCACAAGGTGACGGAGCTGCCGAACGGGCAGGACCAGCTGTTCGTCGGGCTCCACCTCGTCCACGAGGTGACGAGCCCGCAGGCGTTCGGGATGCTGCGCGAGCGCGACCTCGACGTGGCGTACCCGGAGCGGACGTTCGCGACCACCGACCACATCGCGCCGACGGAGGCGGACAAGCGCGAGCGCCCGCTGGCCGACGACCAAGCCGAGGAGATGCTCTCGGCGCTCGAACGCAACACGAGCGAGAGCGGGATCACCTTCTTCGGATTCGACTCCGGGAAGCAGGGGATCACGCACGTCGTCGCCCCCGAACTCGGCCTCTCGCAGCCGGGGATGACGGTCGCGTGCGGCGACAGCCACACGGCGACCCACGGCGCGTTCGGCTCCATCGGCGTCGGCATCGGGACCAGCCAGATCCGCGACGTGCTCGCGACCGGCTGTATCGCCGCGGACAAGCAGAAGGTCCGCCGGATCGAAGTCGAGGGCGAGCTCGGCGAGGGCGTCTACGCCAAGGACGTGATCATGAAAGTGATCAAGGACCTCGGCGTCGACGGCGGCGTCGGCCACGTGTACGAGTACGGCGGCCCCGCAATCGAGGCGCTCGACATGGAGGGACGGCTCGCCGTCTGTAACATGTCCATCGAGGGCGGCGCCCGCGCGGGGTACATCAACCCCGACGAGACCACCTACGAGTACCTGCGGGGCCGCGAGTACGTCCCCGAGGGCGAGGCGTTCGAGGAGCGGAAGCGGTACTGGGAATCGATCGCCTCCGACGACGACGCCGAGTACGACGACGTGGTCACGGTCGACGCCGACGGACTCGACCCGCTGGTCACGTGGGGGATCAACCCCGGGCAGGTGGTCGGGATCGACGAGGCGGTGCCGCACCCGGACGACTTCGAGGAGCGGACCGACCGGGAGGCCGCCGAGAAGGCGATCGACCACATGGAGGTCGAGCCCGGGCAGTCGATGCTCGGGTACGACGTCGACGTGGCGTTCCTCGGCACCTGTACGAACGGCCGCCTTTCGGACTTCAAGGAAGCGGCGCGGATCCTAGAGGACCACAGCGTCGACGAGGACGTGCGCGCGCTCGCCGTACCCGGCTCGGAGACGGTCCGCGCCCAGTGCGAGGAGCGCGGCATCGACCAGACGTTCATCGAGGCCGGCTTCCAGTGGCGGCGCGCCGGCTGCTCGATGTGCCTCGCGATGAACGACGACCAGCTCGGCGCCGGCGAGGTGTGTGCGTCATCGTCGAACCGCAACTTCGTCGGCCGGCAGGGCTCGAAGGAGGGGCGGACGGTGCTGATGAGCCCCGCGATGGTCGCGGCCGCGGCCGTCGAGGGCGAGGTCGTCGACGCGCGCGACTACCTGGACGACGGACCGACCGGCGGCGCGGGCGGCGTCGAGGAGGTGGCCGACTGATGGCCCCCGACGCCAACGCGGGCGACGACCAACACATCACCGAGGTCTCGGGCACGGGCGTCCCGATCCCCGGCGACGACGTCGACACCGACCAGATCCTGCCGGCGCAGTTCATGAAGGAGGTCACGTTCGACAACATGGCGGACTACCTCTTCTATGACGCCCGGCGCGACGAGGACGGGGAGTTCAACGACCACCCGCTCAACCGCTTCGAGGGCGCGTCGATCGCGGTCGTTAACTCCAACTTCGGCTGCGGCTCCTCCCGGGAGCACGCGCCGCAGGCGATGATGCGGTGGGGCGTCGACGGCGTCGTCGGCGAGTCCTACGCCGAGATCTTCCGCGACAACTGTAAGTCGCTCGGCATCCCCGCGGTCACCGCCGACCACGAGACCGTGGTCGAGCTCCAAGAGTGGATCGAGGCGAACCCCGACGGCGACATCGAGGTCGACGTGGAAGGGGAGACTGTCACTTATGGCGACACCGTCATGGACGTCGAGGTCGACGACGCGATGCGCGAGGCCTTGGTCGAAGGGATCTGGGACACGACCGCGCTGATGTACTCGAACCGGAGCAAGGTCGACGAGACTGTCGCCGACCTGCCGTACGTCGAGGGGGACGACTGAGCCGGATGACCGACGAGATCGTCGTCATCGAGGGCGACGGCATCGGCCGCGAGGTCGTGCCGGCCGCCGTCGAGGTATTGGACGCGCTCGACCCCGACTTCGAGTTCGTCCGCGGGGACGCGGGCGACGCGACCCGGGACGCGACCGGCGAGGCGCTCCCCGACGAGACGTACGACCTGGTGGCCGACGCGGACGCGACGCTGTTCGGCGCGGCGGGCGAGACGGCCGCCGACGTGATCCTCCCGCTGCGCGAGGCGGTGGACTCGTTCGTCAACGTCCGGCCCGCGAAGGCGCTCCCGGGCGTCGACGCGCTCCGGCCGGAGACGGACGTGGTGTTCCTCCGCGAGAACACCGAGGGCGTCTACGCGGGCCACGAGGACCGCCTCTCGGAGGACCTCTCGACGCTGACACGCGTCGTCACGTCGTCGGCCTCGCGCGAGCTGGCCGAGTACGCCTGTGACTTTGTCGAGGACGGGCGCGGCCCCGCCGGGGACCCAGAGGAGGGGTTCACCGTCGCCCACAAGGCGAACGTGATGCGCGAGACGGACGGCCGGTTCCGCGACGAGGTCGCGGCGGTCGCAGACGAGCGCGGCGTCGACGCCGACGAGGAGCTGATGGACGCGTTCGCGACGAAGCTCCCGCTCGACCCGGGCCAGTACGGCGTGATCGTCTGCCCGAACCTCGCGGGCGACGTGCTCTCCGACCTCGCGGCCGGGCTCGTCGGCGGCCTCGGTCTGCTCCCGTCGGCGAACATCGGCCACGACAACGCGCTGTTCGAGCCGGTCCACGGCACGGCCCCGGACATCGCGGGCGAGGGGGTCGCCAACCCGACCGCGGCGGTCCTCTCGGCGGCCATGCTGCTCGAGTATCTCGGCCACGTCGAGGCGGGGCAGCGGGTCCGCGACGCGGTCGAGGGCGTCCTCTCCGACGGCCCGCGCACCGGCGACCTCGGCGGCTCGGCGACGACCGACGAGGTCACCGCGGCGATCGTCGACCGCCTGTAGGGCGCGTCTCGCCGCCGGTTCCGCGCGATCGACGGCTCGTTTTCGACCGCGGCCAAACCACAAGACAAGAAACCCTGCGGCTCCTCCGACCGCGTATGAGCAACTACGAAGTCGCGATGGAAGCCGCCTGGTTGGTCCGTGACGTCGAGGAGACCGACGACGCCATCGGCGTCGCGGTCAGCGAAGCCGGCAAGCGACTCAACGAGACGGACAAGCAGTACGTCGAGGTCGAGCCCGGCGTCACCGGCTGTCCGGCCTGCGGCGAGCCGTTCGACGCCGCGTTCCTCGCGGCGAACACGGCCCTCGTAGGGCTGCTCCTAGAGATCGACGTGTTCAACGCCGACAGCGAGGAGCACGCGGAACGGATCGCGAAAAGCGAGGTCGGCGGCGCCCTCCGCGACGTTCCCCTCGGAGTCATCGACGTCTTCGAGACCGATGCGGACGAGGACGAAGAGCCGGAGCGATAGGCACGGACGCGGGGCGTCGGACGGATCTGCCGGGAGCGATCCCGGTGCCCGGTCGGTGCCGAAAGCTTTTCTAATAACCCTAAGTAATTACCCGGCATGGAACTGCCGACGCCACAGGACCTCCGCGAGCGCCGGACCGCGCTGGAGCTGACCCAGAGCGAACTCGCCGACGCCGCGGACGTCTCCCAGCCACTCATCGCGCGGATCGAGGGCGGCGACGTCGACCCGCGGCTCTCGACGCTGCGCCGGATCGTCAACGCCCTCCAAGAGGCGGAGGGCGAGGTCGTGCGCGCGGCCGACCTGATGAACGAGACCGTGATCAGCGTCGCGCCCGACGACGCCGTGGGCGAGGCGGTCGATCTGATGGAGGCCGAGGCGTACTCGCAGCTCCCCGTTCTCCAGAACGGCGTGCCCGTCGGGTCGATCAGCCAGGGCGACGTGGTCCACGCCGGCGAGAACGTCGGCGATCACCCGGTCAGCGAGGTGATGAGCGAGTCGTTCCCGACGGTCGCGCCGTCGGCGACCGTCGACGAGGTCCGGAACCTCCTCGACCACTACAAGGCGGTGATGGTCACCGACGGCGGGGAGACGGTCGGAATCATCACGGAGGCGGACATTGCGGCGCAGTTGTCGCAGTAGCTCACTCCTCGCGCCGCTCCGACAGTCGCTCCCAGATCTCCGTACACCCCGCGCCGTCCGGCACGTCCTCGACGTGCGCCGACTCTTCGGCCCGTCCGTCCCCGTCGTCCTCGGAGCCGTCGGCTTCGGTCCCGCTCTCTTCCTCCGATACGGCCCCGTCCGTCATTGACTCGACCTACGCGGTGGCCGGTCATAACGGGTCAGTCGGCGGCACGCCCCGCCGCCGCTCCGCGGCGGCCGCAACGATCGCCGGTACCTCGGACGCGACCGCTCACAGCTCCAGCCCGCGGATCGCGACGCTCGCCCCGCCGTCGCCTCCGGCGTCCGCCGCGCCGTCCTCGACGCGACCGATCACGCGACCGTCGGTCGCGTCGGCCAGCGCGTCCGCGGCGTCGGCGTCGACCGCGGCGACGAACCCCGTCCCCATGTTGAACGTGCGGTACATCTCCTCGTCGGAGACGTTCCCCTCGGACCGGACGAACTCGAAGACGGGCTGCGGGTCGAACGCGTCGTCGACGACGTAGCGGTGATCGCCGAGGCGGTCGAGGTTCGTCCAGCCGCCGCCCGTCACGTGGGCGGCGCCGCGGACGCCGTGGTCGCGCATCGGGTCGAGCAGGTCGGTGTATATCGCGGTCGGTTCGAGCAGCGCGTTGCCGAGCGTCTCGTAGTCGCCGAACTGGCAGGGATCCGTGTAGGCGTGGTCGCGCGTGACGGCCTCTCGGGCCAGCGTGAGCCCGTTCGAGTGGATCCCCGACGACTGCCAGCCGACGAGCGCGTCGCCCGGCTCCGCGCGGCCGTCGAACACGCCGTCCTTCGCGGCGAGGCCCGCGCACGTACCGGCCAGGTCGAGCCCGCGGACGACATCCGGCATCACGGCCGTTTCGCCGCCGACGAGTTCGATGTCCGCCAGCTCGGCGCCGCGAGCGAGCCCCTCGCCGACCTGCTCGGCGAACCGCTCGTCCGGCTCGTCGACGGCGAGGTAGTCGACGAACGCGACGGGGCGGACCCCGGCCGCGACGAGGTCGTTGACGTTCATCGCGATACAGTCGATACCGACCGTGGAGTAGTCGCCAAGCGCCTCCGCGACGAGGAGCTTCGTCCCGACGCCGTCGGTCGCGAGCGCGAGGTAGCGGTCGCCGATATCGAGGAGGCCCGCGTAGTCGCTCCCCGAGCCGTCCGCGTCGGAGTCCGAGCCGACCGCGCCGATCAGCGCGGCGGTGGCGGCCTCGCTCGCGTCGATATCGACGCCCGCGTCCGCGTAGGTGAGTTCGTCGTCGCCGTCCGGTCCCCCGCCGCCGCTCCCGTCGCCCTCGGTCATGTGTGTGGAGGCACGCCGGCGGAGCAAAAACGCACCGTTCCGGGCGAAGCCGCCGGACGCGCGGCGGTCGCCCGACCGCGGCTCAGAACGGGCCGCCGAAGCCGAGCCCGACGACGAAGACGAGCCCGACGGCGAGCAGGACCGAGGGGACGAAGACGGCCGCCCAGACCGGCTTGCTCCACGACAGCACCGTCTTCCCGTCGAGCGGGCCGTACGGGACGAGGTTGAACGCCGCGAGAAACGCGTTGATCGCGATGCCGCGCGCGCCGAGGATCGTCACGAGTTCGCTGCCGAGGAGCCCGCCGAGCGCGAACAGCGGGAAGAACACGGCCATCAGCCCGAGGTTCACGGCCGGGCCGGCGAGCGCGATATGCCCGTGCTCCCGCGGCGTCAGCCGCCCGCGGTGGTGGACGGCGCCGGGCGCGGCGAAGATGAACCCGAGGAGCGAGCTCATCACGGCAAGGAACAACATGCTGTTGTCCGCGCGGAACTCCGCGACTTGGTCGTAGTGGACCGCGACGACCTTGTGCGCGACCTCGTGGAGGAGGAAGGCGACCCCAGCGGTCGCGAGCCCGACGAACAGCGGCGGGATCACGCCCGCGGCGAGGATGCGACCGATCCCGGCCGAGCCGCCGACGAAGAACAGGGTGAACGCCACGCCCAAGGCGAGCCACGCGACGAGCAGGTCGCGGAGCTCCGCGCCGCTGAAGTAGAGCCCCGCGATTCGCCGCCCCGAGAACGTCGCGCCGCCGCTCATGCGATCCCCCCCACGGCGCCGCGCACGAGGTCGGCGCCGTTGACCGCGCCCTCGACGAGCAGCCGCCCGACCTCGTCGACGCCGCCGACCTCGGCGCCGAACATCGCCGGGATGACGTACGCCGCGAAGAGGAAGCTCGCGACGATGCTGCCGACGTTCGTCATCGCGACGACGACGATGAGCCGGAACAGCGGCACGTCGAGCATCGCGGAGACTAACTCGCCGACCGACCGCGTCTCGTCGCCGAGCAGGTCGTTGAGCGCGCCGATGTCCGCCACGTTCACGGTCAGGCTCCGCAGTTCGACGTAGCCGGTGAACCAGCCGGGCGCGAGCAGCGGGTTGATCGAGGTCATCCACGCGACGGCGCCGCCGACGCCCGCCGAGAGCCAGCGTGCGCCGGCGACCTTCGCGAAGGCGAAGGCGAAGACGCCGTTGATCAGGAACCACGCGCCGAACAGCCGGAGCAAGAACGCGTTGCCGGCGCCGCCGAGCGCCAGCAGGAGGAAGAAGCCGACGAAGCCGACGGTGATCGCGTAGCCGATCGCCTTCTTCCAGGGGAGCCCGCGTCCCGATTCCTCGCCGACCAAGTCGTCCATCGCCGGGAGGGTCGCGGGCTCGGCGAGGTACCGCTCGATCCCCGCCTGGTGGCCCGCGCCGACGACGGCGACCACGTCGTGCCCGGCCTCGCGGAGCGCGACGAGCCGGTGGGCGATGAACGCGTCGCGCTCGTCGATGAGCGCCTCCGCGCCGCCCGGGGAGAACTGCCGGAACTCCTCCATCATCATCGTCACCACGTCCGTGTCGGTGAGGTCCGCGGCGTCCAGCTCCTCGATACCCCCGGCCTCCGGGTCCACCTCGCCGCCGCCGAACCCGCTGACCGCGATCGCGAGGACGGCGCCGACGACGAGACCGAGGCCGATCCCGATCCCGAAGCCCCCGATCGCCGCAACGGGGAACCCGCCGAGGTACGCCGAGACGGGTCCGTTCGCGGCCCCGGTGACCCCGGCGGCGACGCCGGTCGAGAGCCCGGTGCCGACCGCGGCGTAGAGCCGCTGGTCCGGGGAGAGCGCGAGCGAGCCGACCTGGTCGACGGCGATCCCGACGCCGAGCGCGACGAGGACGCCCGCGGCGACGCTCGTCAGGATCGCGTCGGTGATCCCGACGGCGCCGCCGAAGAGGCCGATGGCCGGCCCGGCGAGGATCCCGACCAGGAGCCCGCCGATCGCGCCGGCGACGCGCGGGTCGCTGACGCCGAACGCGAGCCCGCCGACGAGCCGGAGCTTCTCCGTGATCGTCATGCGGGCCCAGAAGCGTTGGATCGTGGTCTGGATGTCGCGGTCGACCAAGGCGACGTCGATGCCGAGCGACTCGGCGATGTCAACGGCGGCCTTCATATCGGCGCCCGGCTCGATATCGAACCGCTCGCCGAGCTGGGTCTGGACGTACGAGAGCATCCAGTACGCCAGAAACTGGAACACCGTGTTCCCCCTGAGCAGGTCGCCGGCGTCGAGGTCGTCGGGCGTCTCGCCGTTCATCTGGCGGTAGCGCCCCTCGTCGAGCTCGACCGCGACGACGTCGGGGCGTTCCCGCTCTATCGTCTCCTCGACCTCGTCGACGGAGCGCTCCGACACGTGTGCGGTCCCGACGACCGTCACGCTCCCCTCGCCGTCGGCGGCGGGTCCGCGGCCCGGATTCCGGTCGAGGTCGCCGCCGTCGGTGCGCGGCGGTCTGTCGGTCGACGGGGGTGCCTCGTCGTCGGTCCCCCGTGACGTCTCTGTCATCACCCGACGTACTCGGTCACCGCGTTTAGGGTTTGTGCGTCGGTCCCGGCTCCCGCTCGGGCGGGGTCGACCCCGTCCCCAACGATCCAACAAGTTTGTATCCTCACGCGCCACAGGATGTCGTATGTCCCGGCTGTTGCCCTCCCTGCCGGACGCGACGCCAGAGGAGCGCGAGCCCCGGGTCGTCGGCGTCGACGACGACGAGGCCGACGACCTCATCGCGGCCCTCGGCTCCGAGACGGCGCGCGCGATCCTCTCGACGCTCCACGACCGCCCGGCGACGAAGTCGGAGATCGCCGACGAGGTCGACACCTCGCTCCAGAACGTCCAGTACCACCTCTCCCGGCTCGACGAGGCCGACCTCGTGGAGGTGGTCGACACCGCCTACTCCGAGAAGGGCCGCGAGATGGACGTGTACGCCGCAGCGGACGAGCCGCTCGTGCTGTTCGCTGGCGGCTCCGAGGAGTCGACGGGGATCAAGACCGCGCTCATGCGTCTGCTCGGCGGGTACGGGATCATCGGACTCGCCGCGGTCGCCGCCCAGCGGCTCCTCGCGGTCGGCTCGCTCGCGGACCCGCGGACGAGCGCCTCGGGCGGTGACGACGTTGGGACGGCCAGCACCGACGGCCCCTCGATAGAGAGCGTCCCCGACCAGAACACCGCCGCCGACGGCGCCGACAGTGCGGTCGACCTCGTCGGCCGCCCGCTCGCGGAGTACGCGGTCTCGCTCGTCGAGCCGGGGGTCGTCTTCTTCGTCGCCGCCGCGCTCGTCTTCACGCTGGCGTGGGCGTACTGGTACCGAGCGTCGAGCTAGGGCGGCGGGGGTCGCGGACCGAACGGGACGCGCGTGGGACAGCTATTCAAGCGGCCGTCACCACGTTCCGATATGGAACACGAAGCCGAGGTCGTCGGGGTCGGTGCGGGGTCTGCGCCGAGCGGCGACGTCCCGGCGGTGATCCTCTCCGCGCGCGACGAGTACGTCCCGATATTCGTCAGCGGCGACCAGGCCCGATCGATCGGTATGGCGCTGGAGGGCGAACCGTTCGACCGACCGCTCACGCACGACCTGCTCGTTGACATCCTCACGGAGTTCGGCGGCGCCATCGACCGCGTCCGCGTCGACGACCTCCGCGACGGCACCTTCTACGCGAAGGTCGACGCCGAGCGCTACGAGGAGGGCGAGCCGGAGCGGTTCGTCTTCG
>NZ_NEWI01000004.1:0-49759 GCF_002135005.1 Halorubrum sp. SD612
CCGCGAAGCCGACGCCGGCGACGGCGCTCGTGCCGACCGCGACGCCGACCATCGCGACGTCGACCGCGTTCTTCGACATCCGGGCGATCCCGGTGACGATCCGGGGCCACGCGAGGTCGGTGGTCCGCACCACGCGGTGACGGTCGATCAGCCCGGCCCTCGCGAGGGCGAAGCCGATGTAGAGGATCAGCGCGCGGAAGGGGTTCGGCAGCCGAGAGATCAGCTCGCGGAGGGAGTTCGGAAGGCGAGACACGGCAGATGCCCGCCTTTTCAGCTGGCGGCTAAAGGAGTTTCGTCACGCGGCAGGCGGTTCCGGATCGAGCGGGGGTCGCGGGCCGAGCCGTCGCCCGATCAGGCGCCCGAGACGAGGTAGACGGCCGCGGCGGCGAAGACGATCCCGAGCCCCTTCCGAGCCGTGAACGACTCACCGAGGAAGAGGAAGCCGATCACCGACGAGAAGACGAGGAACATCGCGAAGATGGGCGTCACGACGCTCACCGGACCCGCGGAGAGCGAACGGTACAGTGCGAGGATCCCGATACCGAGGAACACGCCCGCGGCGAGCACGTGCGCCAGCTTCGGCGAGGCGAGGTGGCCGGTGAACTCCTGTCCGGTGTACGCGATCACGCCGAGCGCCATGGCGACGAGCAGCGTGTTCGAGACGACGACGGCGACGTCGCTCGGGATCGCGTTCGGACCGGTCGTGGCGACGCGCATCAGCGGCGAGACGAGCGCGTACGCACCCATGGCGAGCAGCGCGTACGGGAGGTAGGTCGTGGCCGTAGCGTCCATACCACGGGGTCACCGCCCGGAGGCAAGTGCCTATCGACCCGCGTTCGGCGGCGGCCCCAGCGGGGCCGACTCGTCGGCCGACCGCGAGTCGTCGGGAACGTCACCTTCGCGGTCGGCGTCCGAACCGCCCCGGTCGTGAACCGGGACGCAGACCGTCACCGCCGTCCCCCTCGGCTCGCGCTCCGCGAACGATATCCGGCCGCCGAGGTGGTCGACGCCCCACTTGACGATCCACAGGCCGATCCCGCTCCCGTGGCGCAGCGGCGTCTCGGTGCCGCGGTCCAACACGTCGTACTCCGCGGGGTCGATGCCGGGACCGTCGTCCGCGACGGTGACCTCGACCCAGCCGTCCTCGACGAGGGCGTCGATCCGGGCCCACGGCTCGTCCGCGTCGTTGTGTCGGACCGCGTTCGAACAGAGGTTCTCCAAGACGACCCGCAGCACCACCGACACCGAGACGGACGGCACCGTTCCGACCTCGATCCGCGCGTCGGGATCGATCTCCCGCGCGTCGGCGACGGCCTCGTCGACCACGTCCGGCAGCGGCGCCGACCCGGACTCCTCGGTCGGGGCGAACAGCTCGCCGGCGGTCCGGGTGCGCTCGCTGAGTTCGAGCATCCGCCCGGCGCTCTCCTCGATGACCGAGAGCGCGCGTTCGTCCGTCGGGTCGGTCCGGAGCCGCGCGGCGTACCCCTGAATGAGGTTGGTCTCCGTCCGCACGTCGTGACGGAACACGCGGTTGAGCACGTTGAGCCGCTGCTGTTGGCCGAGGTACGCGCCGACGTCGTGGAAGGTTATCACTCGGGCGGTGGTGCGGTCGTGGTCGT
This sequence comes from Halorubrum sp. SD612, assembly GCF_002135005.1. NCBI lineage: Archaea > Methanobacteriati > Methanobacteriota > Halobacteria > Halobacteriales > Haloferacaceae > Halorubrum > Halorubrum sp. SD612. The sequence continues at coordinate 1,620 of NZ_NEWI01000004.1, forward strand.
CGGTCACGTCCCTGACAGTCGCCTCGTACGGTCGCCGCCCGTCGCGGCCGACGATCGGGACCGCTCGCGGCGCGTCACCCTCGGCGCCGTCTGGCTCGCTGACCGTCTCGTACTTCGGGACGACCGCGTCGGCGGGCTCGCCGATCGCCGCGCGCCGGTCGACGCCGAACGTCTCGGCCGCGCTTTCGTTCAGGTCGACGACGAGCCCCTCGGTGCCGACGACGAAGACGGGGTCGTGGAGCTGCTCGAAGACGAGCTGGCGCGCGCGGCGGCGCGGCGCGGGCGCGAGCGTCAGCAGTCGGAACCGCGACAGCGCGAGGAGGTATGCCACCCCCGAGACCACGAACACCAGCGGGGTCGGATCGAGCCCCGAGATCGGAATCGCGCCGGAGAGGTAGGCGACGCTCCCGGCCCACGGCGCCGCGGTCCCGACGAGCAGCGCCGCGCTCTGCCCGCGGAACGGGCGCGCGTCGTCGCGGATCAGCTGGATAAGTGGGACCGAACCGACGGCGCCGAGGAGGTAGGTGTACCCCGCGATGACGTAGTACAGCGGACCGGGGACGACGTCGAGGAACGTTCCGACCGCGGTCTCGCGCACGAATCGACCGACCGTGAGGAGGTTCCCCGGGTCGTCCGCGGCGGCGACCGCGACGGTGGCGACGGGCACGACCGACACCAGCGCAACGGAGAACGGCGTCACGTAGCGGTCGTAGCCGGTGTACGCCAGCGCGAAGAAGAGCCAGCCGACCGGGATGGCCACGACGCCGACCCACTGGACGTCGTACCACAGCGCCTTCGCCGGCAGCGTGGTCGCCTCCAGTTCGAAGACGAGGAACGTCGCCCACCAGACCTGCCCGGCGAGCAACACCGCGAGCCACGTCGCGCCCGGCTCCGGTCGCTCCCGCCACGCGAGGATCGCCGCCGCCAGACCGACCGTCACGGCGACGAGGAGAGCGACGGAGAGCGGGCTCAACGCGGCCATGCCGTTTTTTACACAGATCGGATTTATAACTCATCGAGTCTGTTCACCTGATTGAAAATTCCGGCGTCACCGGGCCGAACCTACCGGTGGGCGCCGCCTCACCCGCCGAGCGCGAGGAGCGCGACGCCGGCGACGAACGCGCGGTGAACAGCGCGCCCGCGTCGAACGCGGCGACCCGTCCGAGGGACCCCGCGGCGGGGGTGGTTGCGCGCGGACGAGACTGCGCTGCCGTGCCGTCTGGCGTCGACGGCCTGATCGGTTCGTTTGCCATGGAGACGTCCGCCGCAGGTCGGCGACAGACGTGCGTCGTGGGGTATCGATCTACACTTACCCACGTCGTGAGGCGTTAACAAAACGCGAGCGCTCGCGGTATCAGCGGGCTCGGTCGAACGACGCGGGCACCTTCGGGGTTCAGTACGCTTTTGACACGAGCGGCCGATAACTCGCGTATGGACGGAACCTTCGATCACGTGATGATCCGCGTCGAGGACTTAGAGGAGAGCCTCGACTGGTACCAGACCCACCTGAACTACGAGGAGAAGGGCCGCTGGGAGGCCGACACCTTCACCAACGTCTTCCTCGGTCCCGAGGACGTTCACGAGGACGGCGCGCTCCTCGAACTCACGTACAACCACGACGGCCGGAGCTACGAGCTCGGCGACGCGTGGGGACACATCGCGGTTCGCGTCCCCGAGGACGCGCTCCAGGAGTCGTACGACCAGCTGATGTCGGAGGGCGTCGACGACTACCGCGACCCCGAGTCCTGCGGGAACCGCTACGCGTTCGTGAAGGACCCGGACGGCCACGAGATCGAGATCGTCAAGCGCGACCACGGCGCGAAGTGGAGCATCGACCACACGATGGTCCGTGTCGAGGACGCCGACGAGGCGCTCGGCTACTGGACCCGCAAGTTCGAGTACACCGAGTACCCCGGCCGCTGGGAGGCCGACACCTTCTCGAACTACTTCGTGGCGCCCGAGGACGCGCCGGAGGAGGCGATGAAGCTCGAACTCACCTACAACTACGACGGCCGGGAGTACACGATGGGCGACGCGTGGGGCCACGTCGCGGTCCGCGTCGACGACCTCGACGACGCGTGGGACGCGCTGATGACCCGCGAGGCCCCCGACTACCGCGACCCCGCCTCCTGTGACCACAACTACGCGTTCACGAAGGACCAGGACGGCCACGAGGTCGAACTGGTCACGCGGGACTGAGTCCGCCGCCGTCCGACTCCGTTTCTCCTCCGCGGTCGCCGTCAGTCTGCCGACTCGACCCCGGTGATCTCGAAGCGCGCCCCCCCGGCCTCGCTCTCGACGGCCCGCACCGACCAGCCGTGCGCGTCGGCCACCTGCTCGACGATCCGCAACCCGAATCCGGTCCCCGACTGCGATGTGGAGTAGCCGGCGTCGAACACCGTCCCGCGCAGGTCCGGGTCGATCCCCGGGCCGTCGTCGGCCACGTAGAAACCGTCCGGCAGCGATCCGACCGTGACGGTCAGGTCCTCGCCGCCGTGTTCTATCGCGTTCCGGATCAGGTTCTCTAACAGCTGTTTGAGTCGCCCCTCGTCCGCGACCACCGTCCCCTCGACTTCGGTGCGCAGCGTCGCGTCGCTGGTGTCGACGGTCCGCCAGCAGGCGCCGACGACCCGTGCGATGTCGACCGGCTCGGCGTCGGTCACAGGGTCGCCCTCGCGCGCGAGCGTGAGGAGGTCGTCGATCAGCGCGGTCATCCGGTCGTGGGCGCGCTCGACCGCCGCCAGGTGTTCGCTGTCACACTCCTCGCGCGCGAGTTCGGTCCGGCCCCGCGCGACTTCGAGCGGGTTCCGGAGGTCGTGTGACACGACGCCGGCGAACTCCTCTAGTCGGTCGTTCTGCCGCTCCAACTCCGCAGTCCGATCCGCGAGGCGACGGGTGCGCGCCTCGGCCTGGAACGCCGTCTCGGCCGCGGTCGCCAGGATTCCGGCGAGGTACTCGTCGACGCTGCCGAGCATGCCCGGCTCCGTCTCGCCGATCGATATCGTCCCGAACTCGCCGATCGGAACGATGAGCAGGCTCCGGAGCGGCGTGTCGACGTCGAGCGCGTCGGTCGTCCGGATGTCGTCGAACTTCCGGAGCTCGCCCGCCTCGAACGCCGCCCAGTTGAGGCTCCCGCCGTCCGGCGTGAACGTCTCCCGCTCGGGCAACACCTCCGTCGCGCGGTCGGAGACGGCGACTGGGACCAGCCCGCCGGCCGCCTCGTCGTAGAGCCGGACGGTAACGATCGAGAACTCCAGGACGTCGGTGGCGGCCGCGACGGCCTGCTCGGCGATCGCTTCCCGCGACTCCGCGCGGACGAGCGTCCGCGTGGCGCCGTGGAGCCGCTCGACGCGGCTCTCGCGCTCGATCCGGTCGAGCGCCGCTTCGAGGTGGTCGGTGAGGATCTCCGCCACGAGGACGTCGGTGTCGGTGAACTCGTGCGGGTCCGGGGAGGAGACGACGAACAGCCCGTGGTCGCCGATCGGGCCCAACACGAGGCTCTCCGCCGGGGAAGGCTCGTCCAACCGATCGGACGACGAGAGCTCGTCGATGACGACCGACCCCTCGCCGCGGAAGGCGCCCCACGCCAGCGCCGCGCGCGATCCTGCCGGCGCGTCGCGGTCGTACGACGGCTGCTCCTCGAACAGCATCGGCACAGAGTCGCCGAGCGCGGCCGGCTGGAGGCTCTCGCCGTCCTCCGAGAGCAGGTGGATCCCGCTCAACCCGGCGTCGATCAGGTCGTCGACCGCCTCGACCGCCAGCTCGGCCGCCTCGTCGGTGGTTCGCGTGTAGTTGAGCTCCCGCGTCCACTCCCGGAGGCTCGCGAGCGTCCGCTCGCGCTCCTTCCGCTCGGAGATGTCGCGCGTGGTGACGACGTACCCCTCGATGCCGTCCGTCTCGATCCGGTCGCTGCCGACGGACTCGAGCCAGCGGTAGCCGCCGTCGGTCGTTCGGAACCGGTACTCGGCGGTCGGGGGGTCCCCGTCGCCCTCGAGCGCGCCGAGCGCCTCACTCACGGCATCTCGATCCTCCGGGTGGATGTACTCCAGCGCCCGCTCGCCGAGGAGGTCCGACGGCGCGTAGCCGATCACGCTTTCGCACGACGGACTCAGGTACCGGAATCGCCAGTCGCTCGACAGCACCGTGACCACGTCGCCGGCGTGTTCGATGAACGCCCGGTGTCGCTCGCGCTCGCTGTCGTCGCGGACCACGCCGACGAACCGCCGCTCGCCGTCCGCGGTGAACTCACCGTACGAGATGGAGACGGGGACCTCGTGGCCGTCGCGGTGGAGCGCGTTGAACCGGACGTCTGACCAGTCGACGCTCCGCTCGCCGTCGGCGAGATACCGATCGACCGCCTCGAGGTGGTCGTCGCGGTGTCGTTCCGGTATCAGCGTCGTGAGCGGTTCACCCTCCAGATCGGCCGGTTCGTACCCGAACATCGGCTCGACGGCGGCGTTCGCGAACCGGATCACGCCGTCGGTGTCGACCGACAGGACCGCGTCCGACGCCCCTTTTGCGACCGCGCGGAACTGTCCGACGGCCTGCTCGGCCTCCCGCTCGGCCCGCCGCTGCTCGACGGCCTCGACGATCCGGTCCGCCAGCCGCTCGCACTGCTCCGTGTCGCCGGACTTCCGCATGTAGTCGGTAACCCCCGCGGATATCGCCTCGCTCGCGACCGCCTCGCTCCCCCCTCCGGTGAACAGGATGAAGGGAAGGTCCGGGTCGCGCTCACGGACCTCGTCGAGGAGATCGAGGCCGTCTCGACCGGACAACTCGTAGTCGGAGACGATACACTCCACGTCGCGCTCCGACAGCGTCTCGAGTCCGGCGGCCGCGTCGGGCGCCGTCTCGACCGCGATCCGGTCTCGCTCCTCCCGTAAGAACGACGCGACGACCGCACGCAGGTCCGGGTCGTCGTCGACGAGCAGGACCGGGATGCGGTCGATCATACACTCGGATTACTTACCATTCGGGTATAACGGTTTTGCCCCGCAGGCGTCGAGCGGTCGGCTCCGTCCGAGCGGTCAGCGGTCGCCGGCCGCGATCGCCCGGGGCTCCCGAACCGGTCCGTCAGCCCGCCGCTCGCGGCTCACTCGTCTTCGGCCGGGGTCTCACCGGCGGCCGGACGGAAGGCGACCAGCCGCTCGCCGTCGGTGGCCCGCTCGCCGACGTCAACCGTCACCGCGTCGCCGATCGCGACCGCCGGGGCGGCGTCGTCTCCGTCTCGCTCCGCGTCGCCGTCGCGGACCACGCCGGTGAGCCGCGTGGGGCCGAAGTCGACCACCGCGGTCGCGTACGGCGCGTCGTCGGCGAAGCGCGGCGAGGGGACGTGGACGACGCTGTACGTCTCGACGGTCCCCGTCTCGTCGAGGGGCTCCCGCGAGAGTTCGGGGGAGCCGCACTCGGGACACACCCGCCGCGGGGGAAGGGAACCGTGCCCCTCCGGGCAGACGACCGCGAACCCGTCCCCGTCTGCGAGCGCGTCGAGCCACTCGGCGTACTCTCGGTCCGTCGGCGACGAGGCGTCCGCCGCGTCCGCGCCGTCGTCGCTCATTCCGCCACCTCCAGCACGTGGACGACCGCGCTCGCGACGGTCCCGCCCGCATTGTGCGCGACGCCGACCTCGGCGTCCGGAACGTGGTCGCTGTTGGGGTGGTCGCCCCGCAGTAGGCGAGTCAGCTCCGCGATCTGCGAGCCGCCGGTCGCGCCGACCGGGTGGCCCTTCGCCTTCAGGCCGCCGGAGAGGTTCACCGGGAGGTCGCCGTCGGCGGTCGTGACGCCCTCTCGGGCCGCCGCGATCCCCTCACCCGGCTCGAACAGTCCGAGCGACTCCAGCGCCAGCACCTCGGCGATGGTGAAGCAGTCGTGGACCTCCGCGACGTCGACCGCGTCGGCACCGATGTCGGCGTCGGCGTAGGCCGCGTCGGCCGCGTCGTCCGCGGCGGGCGTCCGCGCGAGGCTGTCGCGGTCGCCGAGCGCCATCCGGTCGGTCCCCTGTCCGGCCCCCGTCACCGCGACCGGCGCGTCGAGGTCGCGGTCGGCCGCGTACTCCTCGGAAACGAGCACGAGCGCGCTCGCGCCGTCGGTGATCGGACAGGCGTCGTACAGGTGGAGCGGCTCCGCGACCGGCGGGGCGTCCATCGCCTCGTCGACGGACACCTCCTTCCGGTACTGGGCGTACTCGTTCGGCACCGCGTTGGCGTGGTTCTTCGACGCGACGTGCGCGAGGTCCTCGCGGGTCCCGCCGTAGGCGTCGAAGTACGCGTTCGCCATGAGCGCGTACGCGCCGGGGAACGTCACGCCCGACCGGACCTCGAATAGGTCGTCGGCGGCGATGGCGAGCCCTTCCGTCACCTCGTCGGTCGGGAGGTTCGTCATCCGTTCCATTCCGCCCGCGAGGACCACGTCGGCGTCGCCGGCCGCCACCGTCCGGACCGCCTCGCGGACCGCGACCCCGGCCGACGCGCAGGCCGACTCGTAGCGCGTCGCCGGGCAGCGGACCCCGGCGGCCTCGGCCATCAGCGGCGCTTGGTGGCCCTGGTGTTCGGCGAGCGAGCCCATGAAGTTCCCGTAGTTCAGCTCCTCGACGTCGGACCGAGCCACTGCGGCGTCCTCGAACGCCCGGAGCGCGGCCTCCGCGAACAGATCGCGGCCGGTCCGTTCAGGGTGGCTGCCGAAGGGTGTGAGCCCGACACCGGCGACGCGTACCTCAGACATACACGAACGATGATCGGGGATGCGGTTTAGCTCTGCCGGAAGCGGGAGTCCCGGTCGGCGGACGGCGGAGCAGCGCGTGGGCGAGGAAGAGAAAAATTGCCGGACTGCGTCGAGGGTCTGCCCGCGCTCAGCCGATGTACCGGAGGTCGTCGTCCGGCACCGCCGGCCCCTCCTGCATCTCGCGGATCTTGCCGACGACCTCCTCCATCTCCTCGGCGCGGTCCTCGAGGCTCTCGTAGTCGACGCGCAGATCGAGGACGGCTTCGAGGACCTCCAGCACGGCCCGCGCGCTCTTCGGGTCGACGAGGTAGCCGCTCGTCTCGCCCATCAGGCACGTGGCGTCGAAGCCGCGGCGACCGCCGAGCCCCAGCACGAGGCCGGAGACGCCGACGATGCCGCCGGCCGGTTCGTCCGCGCGGAACTCGACGCCCGCGTCCTCCAGGTCGGCGGTGAGGTCGCCGTCGGAGACCGCGCCGAGGACGGTGTACTCCTCGACGAGTTCGCCGGTCGGGACGCCCCCGAGGGCGAACGCGCGCTCGGCGCCGAACTCCGCGGCGACGTCGAGGAACGTCGAGGTGAGCCGGTAGTGGCCCGCGTTCGACCCGGCCTGGTGGTCGCCGGTCAGCACGAGCAGGTCGGCGCCGTCCGTCTCGACGGCGTGGAACTCCGCGCAGGTCAGCTCCGCGACCCCCTCATCGTCGACGCTCACCTGCGGCGGGAACTCCGTGGCGTACACCCGGCGGACTAACTCCCCGTCGAACTCCTCCAAGAGGTGTTCCGCGGCCAGCTTCCCCACGTGGCCGACGCCCGGCAGCCCCTCGATCAACACCGGGTCGTCCAGCTCCGGCGTCGCGACCTCGTCGATCTCGATGTCCTCCATACCCCGTTCGTCCGGGCGGCGGTCACAAGAGGGTGGCTATTCGCGCGTCGGTACCGTCCTCGCGACCGACCGAGGGGTCACTCCGTCCGTCGTCGCGCCCGCCGCCGGTACTCGCCGTACGGGTCTTCCGGCCCGAACGGGGCCGGCGCGCTGTTCTCGGTGGGACCGTCGCACTCCGGGCAGCGGTCGCCGAGCGCGTACACCGGTCGGTCGTGGACGCGCTCCCAGTTCGCGCAGACGCGGATATCTGATTTCACGGATAGAAGGGTCGTGTTACGGGAAAACGGTCGTGTCCTCGGCCGATCGGCGCTACTCGTCGTCTTCGCGGCGCTCGCGGTGGAACTCGCCGGCGCCGCCGGCGGCCTCGATCGACTCGCGGGCGCGCTCGGCGGCGGCCTCGAGCTGCGACTCCGCCGTCTTGTAGTTCGGCGCGCGGACCTTGATCCGGTACTCTGGTGAGCCGACGTAGCCGACGTCGAGGTCGACACCGTCCGGGATCTCGCCGTTCCCCTCGGCCGCCGCGAGGGCGTCGCGCACGTCGTCGACGCCGTCGGGGGCCGCGGACTCGAGGTCGACGTACCCGGTCACGTCGACGTACGGGACGGAGACGTTGTTGCGGGCGGCCGTGACGATCGCGTCGACGGTGTCGCCGTCGACGTCGACGTCGTCGAGCGCCTCGTCGCCGCTGATCGCGGCCGCCTCGAAGGCGTCGTAGAGGCTCTCGTACTCCGCGAGGAGGGCGTTCGCGACCGTCGTGTAGCGGTCGTCGTCGACGTCCTCGCCGAGCGCGATCAGCATCCAGTTGTCGGCCTTCTGGGCGTTCTTCCAGTCTTGGATCGTCTCCTTGCGCTGGTGTTCGTTGACGTCTTTGATCGAGAGGTCGATCTGGTTCGACGACTCGTCGATCTCCAACACCTTCGCCACGACCGTCTGTCCCTCGCGGACGTGGTCGCGGACGTTCTTGATCCAGCCGGAGGCGACCTCGCTGATGTGGCAGAGGCCGCGCTTCTCCTCGTACTCGTCGAGGTCGACGAACACGCCGAAGTCGGCTATCTCGTCGACTTCGCCAACCACTAGTTCGCCGGGTTCGGGCCAGCCGCTGTACTTCATGACGGAGATGCGAGGCGGTTACCGCGCCTCAACGGTTTCGACGATCTCGCCGTGAAGCTCGGCCTCACCGCCGGTCGGGGTCGCGAGGGTCGTGCCGCAGACCGCACACGACACCGTGGAGGAGGCCTTGCCGAAGACGACCTGTTCGTTCTCGCAGTCGCCGCAGGCGACGTGGTGGAAGTCTCCCGCCATGCTTACTCCTGGAACGTGAGACGGCCGGCGCGCCATCCCTCGCGCATGTGAGCCTTCCCGCCGTCGCCGCAGCGGTACTTCAGGTGGGTCTTCTTCGTCGGCTTGTCGCCACCGGGCACCTTCGAGTACCCGCCGGCGTTGCCGATGGTCGCGAGCGCGCGGCGTCGCTGCCGAGCGTCGCGTTTCATTCCGGTCGCGCGACCCGATCGAACCTTCTCCACCTCGTGCTCGTGGTGGGAGTCACAGTGGGGGCAGTACGTGTTGAAGCGGCGTGGCATTTCCATGGATATCGACCTTGAAACGCGGTTCGTCGCCGACGCTTAAAACGGGTTTGGTCTGGGGCGCCGGCGAGGCGCCGCTCCTGACCGAGCGTTCGATGCGCCGCTCAGTCCGCCCACTCTGCCACCGCGCGCACCGGCGACCCGTCGGCGCCGCGAAGGCGGAGCGGGAAGGCGTACAGCCGAAACCGCGACGGGAGGCCGTCGAGCGCGCGGAGGTTCTCGACGATCGGGAGCGAGTCGCCCAAGAGCGCGTCGTGAGCGGGGGTCCCGTCCGGCTCGTTCCGTTCGGACGACCGCGCGTCGGCCGCGCCGCTCGCCGCCGGCGTCGGATCCGGTCCGAAGGTGTCGAGGCCGACCCCGACGCCCGCGGCCCGACAGCGCTCGACGGCCGCCGCGGTGAGGTACGGGTGGTCGCGGTACCGGTCGCTCCCCCAGTGAGACGCCCAGCCGGTGCGGAGGACGAGGAGGTCGACGCCGGGGTCGAGGTCGCTCGGCTCGGGCAGCACCTCGGGCGGAATCGCCGCTCGCGGTTGCAGCGGTCGAAGGTCGACGAGGCGCGCGTCGAAGGCGAACCGACCGACCGGCTGGTCGTCGATCGCCTCCCCCTCGGGGAGCGTGTGGCGAGGCGCGTCGACGTGGGTTCCCGCGTGGGTGCCGGTCCGGAGTTCGCTCGTCGCGTACCCGTCGGCCTCGTGGGTCGCGTCGGGCGCGAGCGTCACGTCGGGGTCGCCCGGGTACGTCGGCATCCCCGTCTCGGTCGGTCGCGAGAGGTCGCGGAACACGGTCGGCGGTCGGACCGCGGCGCGGTTAAGTCGGTCGCCGTCAGTGCCCCCGACACGACGGGGTCGGCCCGCCGTCGTCCGCGGGGTTCCGCGGCCCGAACGTATTTCCTGCGCCCGCCGCTGGGTGGTTCCATGTCGGAACTGCCGCTCGACGCCTACTACGACCTGACCCAGATCGGCGAGGTCGCCGTCTCACCGGCGGGCGACCGCGTCGCCTTCACCGCGACCGAGTACGACCAGGCCGCGGACGAGGCGGTCTCCTCGCTGTTCGTCGTCCCGACCGACGGCTCCCGCGAGCCCCACCGCCTGACGAGCGCGTCGGGCGCCGCCTCGCCGACGTGGGGACCCGACGGCGACCGCCTCGCGTTCGTGGCCGCCCGCGATCGCGACGCCGAGAAGCGGGTCGGCTGGCGGGACCGCGACGATGAGGACGCGGGCGACGCGGAGGGCGACGCGAGCGAGGACGACGCGGACGACGAATCGGCCGACGGTGAGGGCGAGAACCACCTCGGCGGCGACGACGAGCCCAAGCCGCAGGTGTGGATCTTCGACCTCGCCCTCGGCGGCGACGCGCGACAGGTGACCGAGCGCGACGAGGGCGTCGCCGGGTTCGACTGGTCGCCCGACGGCGACCGACTGGTGATCGAGTCGCGCGACCCGACCGACGAGGAGTCCGAGTACCTCGACCAGGTCCGCGAGGAGGGCGGCCCGATCGAGACGACCCGCCTTCAGCACAAGGTGAACGGCGCCGGGTGGACCGACGACGTGACGCGGTACCTCTTCGTCGTCGACCTCGACGACCCCGAGACCGACCCCCGGCGGCTCGACGACGCGCACGGCGGCGGCGCGTTCGAGGACGTCGCCGGCATGGACCCGACGTGGGGGCCGGGCGACCGGATCGCGTTCACCTCCTGTCGGCTCGACCGCCCCGACGACACCACCGTCCGCGATCTCTACGCGGTGTCGGCCGACGGGGGCGACGCGGAGCGGCTCACGGGCGGCGACCTCGCCCACGGCGCGCCCGCGTGGCACCCGGACGGCGACCGGATCGCGACGACCGCGAGCGACCCGGACGACCCGCCCGCGCCGGCGGAGGTGTACCTCGTCGACGCCGCCGGGGGGGAAGGCGACGACCCGGATGCCGACGACCGCGACGCCCCGACCTCGGTCACTGCCGCTCTCGACCGGACGATCGCCCGCGGCGGCGGGGTCGAGTGGGTCGACGGGTCGATCTACACCCGGATCGCCGACGAGAGCCACACCCGGTTGGTCCGTGTCGAGACCGACGGCAGCGCGGAGCGCGTCTTCGAGGCGCAGGGCCGCGACCGGGCCATGGTCGGGTTCGACGTCGCCGACTACGGGGCGACCGCGGTGACGGTCCTTTCTGAGCCGGAGTCCGGGACCGACCTGTACGCGGTCGACGTCACCGACCTCGACGCGGCCGCCGAACCCGACTCCCTTCGCCGCCTCACGAGCGTCAACGAGTCGCTGACCGGCGAGTTCCCGATGCCGGAGGCCCGCCGCGTCGAGTGGGAGTCTGACGGCTGGACGCTCGACGGCGTGCTCTACCACGGCCCCGACGTGGATCCGGACGACGGCGACCACCCGCTGGTGGTGGCGATCCACGGCGGCCCGATGTCGTACGACGAGCCGGTGTTCAGCTTCGGCCACGCCGCCCTGACGAGCCGAGGGTACCTCGTGTTCCGGCCGAACTACCGCGGCGGTACCTCCCGCGGCCGGGAGTTCACCGCGGAACTGAGCGGAAAGTGGGGCACCGCAGAGGTCGACGACATCGCGGCGGGCGTCGAGTCGCTCGCGGACCGCGGGTGGGTCGACCCGGACCGCGTGTTCGGCCACGGCTTCTCGTACGGCGGCATCGCGCAGGGGTTCCTCGTCACGCAGGAGCCGGACCTGTTCACCGCCGCGGCGCCGGAGCACGGCATCTACGACCTCCGTTCGGCGTTCGGCACGGACGACACCCACGTCTGGCTGGAGGCGGAGTTCGGGCTCCCGTGGGAGGACCCCGAGGCGTACGCGTCGTCGACGGCAATGTTGGACGCCGGGAACATCGAGACCCCGCTGCTCGTGATGGCCGGCGGCGAGGACTGGCGGTGTCCGCCCTCCCAGTCGGAGCAGCTGTACGTCGCCGCCCGCAAGCAGGGGGTCGACGCGGAGCTGGTCGTCTACCCCGACGAGCACCACAACATCGGTGACCCGGACCGCGCGATCCACCGGCTAGAGAAGATTCTCGGCTGGTACGAGACGCACGACCCGGCGATCGAGGCGGCGGACTGAATCGCGGCGGCTCCCTCCGGCGGAACCGCTCTCAGTGTTCGACGAACTCGACGAGGACGCCGCCGGTGGACCGCGGGTGGCAGAACGCGACCTCGTGGCCCCACGCCCCCGGGCGCGGTTCCTCGTCGACGAGGTCGATACCGAGGTCGCGCGCGTGGTCGAGCGCCGCCGGCAGGTCGTCGACCGCGAGCGCGACGTGGTGAACTCCCGGTCCCTCGCGGTCGAGATACTCCGCGATCGTCCCGCCAGCGTCCGGTTCGAGCAGCTCGAAGTACCCACCGCCGTCGAGTTCGAGAAAGACGATCCGCATGTCGTCGAACGTCTCCTCGTGGGCGACCGGGGCGTCGAGCAGGCCGCCGAACAGGTCGGCTAAGTCGGTCGCGTCGCGGGTCGCGACGCCGACGTGGTCGAAGCGCATACGGTTCAGTTCCGGCGGCGTCGACTTATAATGACCGCGCGGTTCCCGGTCGCCCTGCCCCTATCCCAAGGTTTGGGTGCGTCCCTGCCGTACCCCGTATCATCACCCAGCCGTGAGCGACTCAGAGACAGGCGGCTCGACGGAGCAGATGACCTCGCGGAACATCCTCGGGTCGCTGCTCAAAAGCGGGCTCCACGAGATGAACCGCGAACGGTCCGGGCTCCTCCTCTCGGGACTGTCCGCCGGGCTCGACATCGGGTTCGGACCGCTGATGATGGCAGTCGTGTTGACGCTTTCTCCGGGGACCTTCGGCGATCTGACGACGGAGCTCCTGTTGGCGTCAGTCTACTCCGTCGGCTTCATGTTCGTGATACTGGGGCGCTCGGAGCTCTTCACCGAACACACGACGCTGGCGGTCATCCCGGTGATCGATCGGCAGGCCTCGGTCCGCCAGCTCGGCCGGCTCTGGGGACTGGTGTACGCGGGGAACATCGTCGGCGGGCTGCTGTTCACGCTGCTCGTGACGCTGCTAATGCCGGAACTCGGCGTCGTCGACCCGACTTCCTTCGAGACGATCGCGTTGAAGCTGGTCGACCACGACCTCCCGTGGCTGTTCGTCGGCGGCGTCTTCGCCGGGTGGCTCATGGGGCTGCTGGCGTGGCTCGTCGCGGCGGCGCAGGACACGACCGCTCGGATCCTCCTCGTGTTGATAGTCACCGGAACGATCGGTCTGCTCCACCTCCCGCACTCGATCGCGGGCAACGTCGAGGTACTGTTCGGGCTGATCGTCTCCTCGGCGATCACTCCGATGGACTACATCGCGTTCCTCGCGCTGGCGACGGTCGGGAACGCCGTCGGCGGCGCGGTGTTCGTCGCGCTGCTGAAGTACGGTCACGTCGTCCGCGGCGCGGACTGAAAACGCCCGGACAGGGGCGACCGCGGATCGTCTCCGACCTCACCGCCCCGGCTTGTACTCCCCGAACTCGTCGCGGAGCACGTCCGATATCTCCTGGACCGTCGCGTACGCCTTCACGGCGTCGACGACGTGCGGCATCACGTTCTCCGTCCCCTGTGCGGCCTCGCGCAGTCCGGCGAGCGCCTCGTCGACCGCGTCGTCGTCGCGCTCGTCCTTGACCCCCTTCAGGCGGTCCCGCTGGTTCTGCTCCTGATCGGGGTCGACCTCTTCTAAGTCCATCTCCGGCTCCTCGTCGACCTCGAACTCGTTGACGCCGACGATGACCCGCTCGCCCTCCTCGATCTCCTGTTGGCGCTCGAAGGCGACGTCCTGGATCTGCCGCTGGACCCACCCGCTCTCGACGGCCTCCAGCATGCCGCCGCGTCGGTCGACCTCCTCGAGGATCTCGAACGCCTCCTCCTCGATCCCGTCGGTGAGGTCCTCGACGTAGTACGAGCCGGCGAGCGGGTCGATCGTGTCGGCCGCGCCCGACTCGTGCGCGAGGATCTGCTGGGTGCGGAGCGCGGTCCGGACGGACTTCTCCGTCGGCAGCGCGAGCGCCTCGTCCTTCCCGTTCGTGTGGAGGCTCTGGGTGCCGCCGAGGACCGCGGCCAGCGCCTGATAGGAGACGCGGACGACGTTGTTCTCGATCTGCTGGGCCGTGAGCGTCGAGCCGCCGGTCTGCGTGTGGAACTTCAGCTGCTTCGACTTCGGGTTCTCCGCGCCGAACCGCTCCTCCATGATCTGCGCCCACATCCGGCGGGCGGCGCGGAACTTCGCGGCCTCCTCGAAGATGTTGTTGTGGGCGTTGAAGAAGAAGGAGAGCTGCGGGGCGAACTCGTCGACGTCGAGCCCGGCGTCGAGGGCGGCCTCGACGTACTCGATGCCGTCGCCGAGGGTGAAGGCGATCTCCTGAGCCGCGGTCGAGCCCGCCTCGCGGATGTGGTACCCCGAGATGGAGATCGTGTTGAAGCTGGGGACCTCGGCGGCGCAGAACTCGAAGACGTCCGTGATAAGCCGCATCGACTGCTCCGGCGGGTAGATGTAGAGGTTCCGCGCGATGTACTCCTTCATGATGTCGTTCTGGATCGTCCCGCGGAGCTGCTCGCGCGGGACGCCCTGCTTGTCCCCCATCGCGACGTACATCGCGAGCAGGACCGCCGCGGGCGCGTTGATCGTCATCGACGTGGACACCTCGTCGAGGGGGATCGAGTCGAAGACGGTCTCGAAGTCGTCGAGCGTGTCGATGGCGACGCCGGAGCGCCCGACCTCTCCCTCGGCCATCGCGGCGTCGGAGTCGTACCCCATCTGCGTCGGGAGGTCGAACGCCATCGACAGCCCCGAGGAGCCCTCGTCGATGAGGTAGCGGAACCGCTCGTTCGTCTCCGCCGCGGTGCCCATCCCGGCGTACTGGCGCATCGTCCAGAGCCGCCCCCGGTGCATCGTCGAGTAGACGCCGCGGGTGTACGGCTCCTCGCCGGGGTAACCGAGGTCATCGCGGTAGTCCAGGTCGACGTCTGCCGGCGTGTACAGGGGATCGACCTCCTGCCCGCCGGTGTCGGTGGTGAACGTCTCCTCGCGCTCGCCGAACCGGTCGACCGTCTCGCCGTAGGTGCCCGCCTCCCACGACTCCTTGCCCTCCCGGATCTCGGCGAGTTCCTCAGGGTCGTACATTACTAAATCGGTCGACCGAACGGGACTTAACAGTTTTCAGGGACGGGCGGGCGCGGGCCGCGCGACCGGCAGCGCCACGGCACCCCCTCCTCGCGGGGGCGATTTAAGTATCCCGCGTTCGACACGGCCGCATGGACGTACTCACGGACCCCGCGCGCCGCTTCCTCGCCGCGACCGCGCCGGACCACACCGCGGTCCAAGCGGAGATGGCCGACCTCGCCGACGAGTGGGGGTTCCCGATCATCGGTCCCGAGGCGGGGGCGGTCCTCCGGCTGCTCGCGCGGCTGACGGACGCCGACCGCGTCTTCGAGTTCGGCTCCGGCTTCGGCTACTCGGCAACGTGGTTCCTCCGCGGCGGCGCCGAGAGCGTGGTCTGTACCGAGTTCGACGCCGACGAGGCCGAGCGCGGCGTCGCGTTCGCCGCCGACCACGGCTACGCCGACGGCGTCACCTTCGAGGTCGGCGACGCGATGGAGACGGTCGACCGCTACGACGGGCCCTTCGACGTGGTCCTCATCGACCACCAGAAGGGCCGGTACGCCGACGCCTACCGGACCGTCCTGCCGAAAGTCCGGTCCGGGGGCGTGATCGTCGCCGACAACATCGCCCGGGGGCCCATCGACTTCGAGACCCTCGTCGCACACTTCGAGGCGGGCGAGCCGCTGCCGGACGACGCCGTCGACGGAGCGACGCGCGGCATCGGCAAGTACGTGGGGACCGTCCGCTCCGACGACGCGGTGGAGACGGCGATCCTCCCCGTCGGCTCCGGAATCGCCGTTTCGACGGTCGTTCGATGAGATCGAACGGAACGGTCATCATATCGAGTTACATATATTACTCCGGGTGTGCGGACCGTACGGGACCGACGGGACGGCGGGGCGAACGCGCCGTCACCGGTTCGCGTACTCGTCGGCGCCGGCGCTGCTCCCCGCTGGCTCCGGTATCTCCGTTTCGGCGGTTATTCGGTGAAACCGAACGAAACGGTTATCATGTCGAATAGAAAACATCAGTCCGGATGAGCGGAGCGAACAGAGCCGACGGGACGGCCGGAGCGAAAGCGGCGTCGCCGGTCCGCGTGCTCGTCGTCGACGGGGGACTGGGATTCGCAGAGGCGGCCGCCTCGCGGCTCGAGTCGCGCGACGACCGGATCGAGGTGCGAACGGCGGTCGACGCCGACGCGGCGCTCGACGCACTGTCCGCGGCGACGTTCGACTGCGTGGTGTCCGGCTACGAACTGGCGGAGACCGACGGGGTCGACCTGCTCGAAACGGTCCGTGACAGACACGGCGACGTGCCCTTCGTCCTGTTCACCGGATCGGGGTCCGAAGCGGTCGCCAGTGAGGCGATCTCCGCCGGGGTCGACGAGTACGTCAGGCGGAGCGAGCCCGCCGACCAGTACGCGCGGCTCGCGGGCGCGGTGACCGAACTCGTCTCGGAGACGCGGGACGACCGTCGGCTCGCCACGCACTTGGAGCACACCAGCGACGCCTTCTGCGAACTCGACGCCGAGTGGCGGCTGACGTACCTCAACAGGCGGGCGGCCGAGTTCATCGAGCGCGACCCGGATGAGGTGCTCGGCGAGCGGATCTGGGACCTGTTCCCGGAGATCGTCGGCACCGACGCCGAGACGGCGCTGCGCGAGGTCGCCGAGACCGGCGAGGGGAAGCGGTTCGAATACCACGTCGACCGGCTCGGCGCGGACCTCGTGGTGAACGCGTACCCGGCCCCCGGCGGGCGGGCGCTGTACTTCCGCGACGTGACCGAGCGGCGAGAGCGGGAGCGAGAGCTCCGCGAGCTCTCCGAGCGCCTTCAGCTGGCCGTGGAAGGCGCCGACATTGGCGTCTGGGACTGGAACGTCCGGACGGACGAGGTCCGGTTCGACGAGCGGTGGGCGGCGATACTGGGGCACGAGCGCGACGAGTTGGCGTTCGAGCTCGGCACTTGGGAAGAGCGGGTTCACCCCGACGACATCGACGCCGCGTGGAGCGCCATCGAGGCTCACTTCGCCGGCGAGTCGGACCTCTACCAGTCGGACTACCGGATGCGGACGGAGTCGGGCGACTGGAAGTGGATCCGCGACCGCGGTCGTGTCGTCGAGTGGACCGACGACGGCGAGCCCCGGCGGGCCGTCGGGATCCACATCGACGTCACCGAAGAGAAGGAGCGCGAACGCGACCTCGAACGGTACCGGCGGATCGTCGACGAGCTGCCCGAGTCCGTCTGTACATACGACGCGAACG
This sequence comes from Halorubrum sp. SD612, assembly GCF_002135005.1. Taxonomy (NCBI): domain Archaea; kingdom Methanobacteriati; phylum Methanobacteriota; class Halobacteria; order Halobacteriales; family Haloferacaceae; genus Halorubrum; species Halorubrum sp. SD612. The sequence goes on from NZ_NEWI01000004.1 coordinate 19,167, forward strand.
GCCGGTTCGCCCTCGTCAACGACCACCTCGCCGAGGTGTACGACGCCGCTCCGGAGGGGCTCGCCGGCGAGCCGAGTCGCCTCGTCGAGCGTGTTCGAGCGGCGGGCGACGGGGACCCGTGGCGGGCGCTCGTCGAGGGTGACCGCGACTCGCTGACCGGGACGACGGAAGTCGACTTGCCGACGAAGTCGGACGCCATCGTCGACTACGACTTCAGCCGGCTGGTCATCGACGGCGAGCTCGACGGCGTCCTCGGCATCTCTCGGGACGTGACCGAGCAGCGACGGCGCCAGCGCCGGCTCGAACGCACCTCGGCGCGCCTCGAAGCGCTGTTCGAGGGGTCTCCCGACATGATCGACATCCACGACGAGGGGGGAGAGATCGTCGACGCCAACCGGGAGATGACCCGAGAGCTGGGGTACGACCGCGACGAGGTCGTCGGGATGGACGTGTGGGAGGTCGACGCGGAGCTGGAGCCCGACGAGGGGATACGGCTCTGGCAGGGGTTGGAGATGGACGAGACGGTGCGGCTGGAGACGACGTTCACCCGCGCGGACGGGTCGACGTTCCCCGTCGAGGTCCACGTGCGACGCATCGACGTTCGGGGAGAAGACCGGTTCCTCGCGAGCAGCCGGGACATCTCCGAGCGGAAGGCGTACGAGCGCCGGATCGAACGGGAGAACGAGCGGCTCGACGAGTTTGCGAGCATCGTCTCACACGACCTCCGGAACCCCCTCAACGTCCTCTCGGGGTACCTGCGTCTCGCCCGCGAGACCGGGGACGACTCGTACTTCGACCGGTGCGAGCGCGCGCTCGACGAGATGGAGCGACTCATCGAGGACGTCCTGACGCTCGCCAAACAGGGCGAGGCGGTCGGCTCGTTCGAGCCCGTCCACCTGGGCGAGCTGGCCGCCCGGTACAGCGACGACGCGTTCGGGTCGGCCGAGGGCGAGGACCCCTTCGGCGGCGACGAGACGGAGGGAGAGCCTCGCGTCACGGTCGCGGTCAAGGCCGACGGCGAGATCTGCGCCGACTCCGGGCGGGTCGGCCAGCTGCTCGGGAACCTGTTCCGCAACGCCGACGAACACGGCGGGGACCGCGTCGTCGTCGGCGACCTCCCGGACGGGTTCTACGTCGCGGACGACGGCCCCGGGATCGACGCGGACCGCCGCGACGAGGTGTTCGAGAGCGGCTACACGACTTCGGAGACCGGCACCGGGTTCGGGCTCTCCATCGTCCAGCGCATCGCCGAGGCGCACGGCTGGGAGGTTGCGGTGACGGAGGGGGAACGCGGCGGCGCTCGGTTCGAGTTCACCGGCGTCGACCGGCCGGAGTCGCCCGCGGAGACCGCCGAGTCGTCGGACTGAGCGTACGGCGCGGGAAAGAGAAGACCGCGTCGACCCGGCTCAGAACGCGCCGGTGTAGACGCTGACGTCGGCGTTCAGCTCCTCGCGGAGAGCGCTGTGAACGTGGCAGATACCCTCGGCGCGCTCGGCGATGTCCGCGGCGGTCTCGTCGTCGAGGTCGGCCTCGACGTGGACGTCGAAGGCGATCGACTCGAGGTCGTCGTCGTCGTCCAGCTCGGCGCTGGCGTCGATCTGGATCTGCCCGAGCTCCTCCTCGCCGCGCTGACTGCCGCCGACGCGGAACGCCGGGAGGTAACAGGAGGCGTACGTGGCGACGAGCGTCGCGTTCGGGTTCGGTCCCGTCTCGTCGGTCGCGTCGATCTGGAGGTCGAACTCGCCGACCTGACTCGTGCTGGCGTATCCGGACTCGGAAACTGTGGATGTCTCGATGTCTGCCATAGTCGTCTCGCAGTTCGGACTCGCGGGGATAAAAGTTACCGCCATCGGCGCGCCGACACCGCCGCGACCCGTCGCCGAGGGCGGCGGACCGGCCTCAGTCGTCTTCTGACGCGTCGGACCCCAGTCCCGTCGCCCCCCGGAGGTCGGCCTCGATCGCCTCCAGCGTCCGGCCGTTCGTCTCGGGCACGACGCGGTAGGTGAAAAGCAGCGCGACGAGGCTACACGCGCCGAACAGCCAGAACGTCATCGGCGTGCCGATCCCGTCGAGCAGCACGGGGAACGAGAGCGCCACCACGAGGTTCGCGAGCCAGTTGGCGACGGTCACCAACCCCATCGCGCTCCCCCGGACGGCGAGCGGATAGATCTCGGAGATCAGCAGCCAGAACACCGGACCGAGCCCGATGGCGAAGAACGCGACGAACGAGACCAGCGTCAGCGTCGCCAGCCACCCCATTCCGCCGGTCGGGTCCGCGAACTGGAAGACGAGGCCGGCGACGGTGAGCGACCCGATCATCCCACCGGTCCCGACGAGCAGGAGGGGCCGCCGCCCGACGCGGTCGACGAGGAGGATCGCGACGACGGTCATGACGACGTTGACCGTCCCGATGGCGACCGAGGCGAGGATCGACTGCGAGCTGCCGAGCGCGGTCGACTCCAGTATCGTCGGCGCGTAGTACATCACGGCGTTGATCCCGGTGACCTGTTGGAAGACTGCGAGCCCGAGGCCGACGATCAGCGCCGGGCGCATCCACGGGCTGAGCAGGTCGCGGACCCCGTTCCCGGACTGGGCCTCGACGGTCGCTTCGATTTCCGACAGCTCCGACTCGATATCCCCGTCGCGCGTGCGACGGAGGACGGCGCGAGCCTCGTCGGTCCGGCCCCGCTCGTAGAGCCACCGCGGGCTCTCCGGCATCCGGGACATTCCCGCGGCGAGCACGAGGGCGGGGACCATCCCCGCGCCGAGCATGATCCGCCACGATCCGGAGCCGGAGAAGGCGTAGTTGACGAAGTACGACGAGAGGATCCCCACGGTGACCATCAGCTGGTTCAGCGACGTGAGCCCCCCGCGGACGGCGGGGGGCGCAATCTCGGAGATGTACAGCGGGCCGACGATCGACGCGAACCCGATGGCGATCCCGTCGATCATCCGCCCCGCGACGAGCACCTCGACGGTGGGCGCGACCGCCATGAGGAACGAGCCGAGGAAGAACACCCCGGCCGACAGCAGGATAAAGCGCTTGCGGCCGATCCGGTCGGACAGCTGCCCGCCGACGGCCGCGCCGGCCGCCGCGCCGACCATCGCGCCGCTGACCACGATCCCCTCCACCAAGGGACTCAGCTCAAAGGCGGTGTCGATGAAGAGGATGGCTCCGGAGATGATCCCCGTGTCGAACCCGAACAGGAGTCCGTTGAGCGCCGCGAGCGCGGAGACGATGTACACGAACCGTCCCCCGTCTCCGCGTATCGCGGCCCGCATATCGGCGGTTGACATGGTGTACCGATCCGGCGCTAATCATCTTTTATTTAGAAGACTTCTGATTTATTATTAATTTACGTATATTCAATATATTTCTGTCAGCGGAGCGCGGCGAAATCTACCACTGAGACGGATTATATTTATTCGGTTCCGAATAGTATCTTATTACCGGTCCGCCCGGCAGTCGGGACTCGACGCGTGACAGTGGTACGCCGAACGCGGGCTCGAAACGGTGCCTCGCGCGGCCCTCGCGCTCCGCGGACGCGTCGTCGTTTCGCGAAAAGAGCCCGGTCGGAGCCCCGTCGCCGTGGGCACGGGACGCCCCTCGCGCTACTCCAGCGTGTACGTCTCGTCGCCGTCCAGGACGACGGGCTCGGCGGCGGCCCCCGCCGCCTTCACCTCGCTGACGAACTCCTGCGTCTCGATCTCGATCGGGCCGAACGAGTCGTAGTGCATCGGGAAGACGACGTCGGCGCCGACCCAGTCGGCGGCGATTCCCGCGCCGGCGGGCCCCATGGTGAAGTGGTCGCCGGCGGGCAAGGCGGCGGCGTCCGGCTCGAGGTACGGCGCGATCACGTCGACCATCTCGGACATCAGGCCCGTGTCGCCGGCGTGATAGAAGGTGGTACAGTCCGGGTCGGACTCCTGGGTCGGCTTCTTGTCGCCCACGACGAAGCCGGTCGGCATGCCGCCGGCGTAGTCCGGGTCGTTCTCGATGCCGTTCGAGTGGTCCGCCCGGACCATCGTCACCCACGCGTCGCCGCACTCGACGGTGCCGCCGATGTTCATCCCCCCAGCCGGCACGGTGTTCTCGAGGCCGAAGTTCTCTTGGACGTAGGCGGTCAGCTCCGGGGTGGCGACCACGGTGGCGTCCTCGAACTCGGCCGCGTCGGCGATGTGGTCCGCGTGGCCGTGGGTCAAGAGCAGGTAATCGGGGTCGAGGTCCGCGGGATCGACGTCGGTCTTCGGGTTATCGAAGAACGGGTCGATGAGCAGCTCCGTGTCGTCGACGACGACGTGCCACGTGGAGTGGCCGTGCCAGGTGAGTTCCATGGTCCGTTCGATGCGTCTCGGCGAACGTTAATAAAACTCGACGCTGCGGATCCCAATCGGCGCGCGATAGAGAGCGGGGCCACGGCGAACCGGTCCGCACCGCGACCGGCGGTGTCTGTTCGTCTCGTTTCCGCCGTTTTTCGGCAGAGCGATCAGTTCGAGCGGCGGCCTGCGCAATATCTTCCCGCGAATACAGCCTTAACAATCGGATCGTCCTACGACGCCCGTGACAGTGGAGCCTCGACATGGCGGGTGAGCCGACCGACGAACGCGTCGAGGACGGCTCGAATGACGGCCGATATCGTCACCTCATCGAACACGTTCAGGACGCTGTCGTTGAGTTCACGCTCGCCGACGGAGGGCCAACGGTCAGCGACGTCAATCGGGCGTTCGTCGACGTCTTCGGCTACGAGGCCGACGACATTCGCGGCGAGTCGCTCAACGAGTGGGTCGTCCCCGACTGGAAGCTCGCGGAGGCGAGGGAGTTGGACACGAACACCGCCTCCGGCGCGATCAACTACCAGCAGGTGACCCGTGAGACCGCGACCGGCCTCCGCGAGTTCCTCTACCGGGGGATCCCGTACGCGACCGGCGACGCGGACGACGACACCCCCGACGGCGGCTTCGCGGTCTACACCGACCTCACGGAGGTGTCCAGAAACGAGCGGCGGCTGGAGGTGTTGAACCGGATCCTCCGGCACAACCTCCGTAACAACGCAAACGTCGTCGCCGGCCACACGACGCGGTTGCTGGCCCAACTGGAGGATCGACGCGGCGAGACGGTCGACGTGGCGGCCACGATCGAGCGCGCCGCCCACGAGCTCGAACAGCTGGCCGACGAGGCCAACCACATCCGTCAGGTCCTCGAACATCCGACCGACGAGGTGGCCGACATCGACCCCGAACCGACGGTGCGCGCCGTCGTCGACGACCACCGAGAGCGGACGCCGAGCGCCGACATCGAGATCGAGACCGGCGAGACGGGTCGGGTGATGGCCGACAGCCGGCTCCGGTACGCGGTCGACAGCCTCGTCGACAACGCGATCGAGCACAATCCGAGCCCGGAGCCCCGGGTCCGTCTCCGGATAACGAGCGCGGAGGGCCTCTCGGGCGCGGCGTCCGGGGAGTGGGTCGTGATCCACGTCGAGGACGACGGCCCCCAGATCCCGGCCGACGAGCGGGACGTGATCCGCGACGGATCGGCAATAACGCCGACGCACCACGGAAGCGGGCTCGGGCTCTGGCTCGCTGAGCTGACCGTCGAGACGTTCGGCGGAGAGCTCTCGTTCGGCGCGAGCGACCTCGGCGGGAACGACGTGTCGATCCGGCTCCGCCGGCGGTGAGGAGAGGAGTTAACACGCCCCCGCGCGAACCGGCTGTCGATGCCCTCCAAGCGGACCGACGCCCCGCCGCCGACCGACCGGTGTCACGAGTGTGCTCAGGCGGTTCCGGCCGGGGCGAGCTTCTGCCCCGACTGCGGCGCCGACCTCGACGGCCCCGCCGCGTACTGCGCCGAGTGCGGCGAGGCGTTCGACGAGGACGACCGGTTCTGCTCGAACTGCGGCGCGTCGCGGTCGGGCGACGGGTCCGCCCCGGCCGCGTCAGAGAGCCGGACCGACGCGGCCGAGCGCCCGAGCGATGCGGAACGCGCCTCTCGCTCGGAGCCGTCCCCGGGCGAAAGCGAGCGCGCCTTCAGGCGCCGCGTTCAGGACCACCTCGACGCCGGGTGGGACGTGGAGCGGGACGACGGCGACCGCGTCGTCCTCGTCGACAGGGGGATCGGCTCCGTCGGCGTCCACATCCTCCTGTTCATCTTCACCAGCGGCATCGGCAACCTGCTGTACGGCTGGTGGCACTACTCCAAGCTGGCCGAACGGCGCCGACTCGTCCGCGGCGACGAGACGACCGCGCGCGCCCCGTCGAGCGTCGACGGTGGCGGCGGTCGGGTCGAGACCGCCTCCGCGTACGTCCTGACCGCGCTGCTGCTGCTGATCGGCGGCTGGATCGCGTTCCTCTCGGTCGAGTCTGGCTCCCCGCCGGCCGCGCTGATCGGCCTCGCGTTCGCGGGGCTCGGCCTCGGCGTCGCTCCGCCAGTCCGCCGACGGCTCGACCGCCGCCACGGGATCACGCGGTTCGGTCGGCAGCGGACGGTCGACCACCGGCTCGTCCGACCGCCCGAGTCCGTCGACGATCCCTGCGTGGTCTGCGGCCAAGAGTTCGACCGCGGACTCGTCAGGCGGCGCCGCGACGAGACGCTCGTCGCCGGCGTCCCCGTCCGCACCCACTCGGTCCGCCACAACCACTACTGCGTCGACTGCGCGCGCTCGGAGGTGTTCGGCGACCGCGTCGACTCGCCGTCGCTCGGCGACCTCGCCGACGAGAGGGTCGCGGTCGACGACGAGGCCGCGGACGGCGGCGCGGGCCGTCCCGCGGACGACGCCGTGGGCGACGGTTCGAGCGCGGAGTCAGCGACTGACTCGGTCCGCGAGTCGGCTGACTCCGCCGAGTGAGTCGGGGCCTCTCCGCCGCGGTCGTCGCTTCCTTCGATGGGTCGTCGCTTGCCCCTCCGCGAACGCTTTTCGGGCGGCCGCCCGTTCGGCCTCGTATGTACCACGTACGGTTCCGCGATCCGGCCGGATCGATCCGCGACGGCGAGTACGACCCGGCGACCGACACGGTCGCCTTCGGTGGCGAGGCGTACGCGCTCTCGGACCCCGCGATCGACGTGCTCGCGCCGAGCGAGCCCTCGAAGATCGTCTGTATCGGCCGCAACTACGCCGACCACGCAGAAGAGCTCGGGAACGACGTGCCCGACCGCCCGCTGCTCTTCCTCAAGCCGCCGAACGCGGTGGCGAGCCACGGCGACACCGTGACCGTCCCGGCCGGCAAAGACCGGATCGACTGGGAGGCGGAGTTCGCGGTCGTGATCGGCGAGCAGTGTAAGGCGGTCGACGCCGCCGACGCCATGGAGGTCGTCGCGGGGTTCACCTGTATGAACGACGTGTCGAACCGCGACGACCAGAACCGCGAGCAGAACTGGGTGCGCGGGAAGGCGTTCGACGGCGCCGCGCCGCTCGGCCCGGTCCTCGCGACGCCCGACGAGGTTCCCGCCGACGCGAGCGTCGAGCTCCGCGTCAACGGCGAGACGAAGCAGTCGAGCGACCGCGAGCATATGATCTTCGACGTGCCGACACTGATCGAGGAGATCACGACGTACCTCACGCTCGAGCCCGGCGACGTCATCGCCACTGGCACGCCGGAGGGGGTCGGCGCCCTCTCTGACGGGGACACGGTGGAGATCGAGATCGAGGGCGTCGGCACGCTCGAACACGACGTTCGCGTCCCCTGAACGCCCGAGCCGACCGACCTGTCCGGCCGTTCCTGTAGCTCGGTACCACACCTCGTTTCCGGTGAACGCTTATATGCCAGCCCCCGGAGTCGGAGGTATGGAGACCAGTTCGTTCGTCGCCGAACCTTGACGGCACCGTCGCGGCGCGATCCGACGCCGGCCGACCCCGTCGGACGCGGGACAACCGGTCCGAATCGGATCGACCGATCGGACGCGCCGCCGAGACCGCACGCGGAGCGGAGACGCTCCCCTCTCCGGGCCGACGCGAGCGCCCGACCGAATGTCACGAGACGACGACGCGACGAACGAACGCGACGAATCGAGCGGACCGAGCACAACCGAGACCGACGCCGCGCACAGCGATGCGACCCGGGCGATAGTCGCGGCGCGGTCCGAGGACGACCAGCCAGACACAACGGAGATCCGCGAGCTGGCCGCTGCGGCCGGCTACGCGGTGGTCGGCGAGGTCACCCAGCGACGGCGCGAGGACCCGACCTACGACCTCGGGCGCGGGAAGGCGGAGGAGCTGATGCGGCTCGCGGCCGACGCCGACGCCGAGGCCGTCATCTACGACGGCAGCCTGTCGCCGGGACAGACGTTCTCACTCGGCGACCTGCTGCCGACCGGGACAGCGGTCGTCGACCGCCCGCGATTGGCCTTGGAGCTGTTCGCCGACGCCGCCGACTCGCGGGCCGCCGACCGACAGCTGGAGCTGGCGCGGCTCCGCTACGAGCTGCCGAGACTCCGGGAAGCGGTCGCCCGCGACGCGAGCGAGGACGTGCGCCTCCGGCCGGAGGGCGACAGCCGCGTCCTCGACGTCGAGAAGCGGATCGAGTCGGCCGAGCGCGCGCTCGACGAGATCGCCGACGACCGCGCGGCGCGCAGGGCGGAGCGCCGCGACGCCGGGTTCGACCTGATCGCCCTCGCGGGCTACACCAACGCCGGGAAGTCGACGCTGGCGCGGCGGCTCGCGGACGAGGTCGACGACCCCGATTTCGGTGCCGGGGCCTCGGATCGGCCCGCAGCGCGCGCCGACACAGCCGCGGGGGACCCGGCGGACGACGCCGGTGCGCTCGCGGTCGCCGACCGCCCGTTCGAGACGCTCTCGACGACCACGCGTCGCGCGACCGTCGCCGGACGGCGCACCCTGCTCATGGACACCGTCGGGTTCCTCGACGGGCTGCCGCACGAGGCGGTGCGCTCGTTCCGCGCCACCATCGACGCGGTCCGGGCCGCCGACTGCGCCCTGCTCGTCGTGGACGCGAGCGACGACCCCGCGGCCCTCCGTCGGAAGCTCAGCGCGTCGCTGTCGGCGATCGAAGCGACCGACGGCCCGGTCGTCCCCGTCCTGTCGAAGGTCGACGAGGTCGATGCCGACGGGCTCGCGTCCGCCGTCGAGGCGTACGAAACCGTCGTCGCCGAACTCGGCCCGCGGGACGCGCCCGTCGCCGACGCGGTCCGGTCGCCGGTTCCGGTGAGCGTCCGGGACGAGTCGGGGCTCGGCGACCTCGCGGACGCGGTGGCGGACGCGCTGCCGACGGCGACCGCGACCGTCGAGGTCGCGAACGGCGGCGACGCGCAGGCCGCGCTCTCGTGGGCGTACGACCGGAGCGTCGTGACGGACGTCGAGTACGCCGGCGAGACGATCGCCGTCGGCCTGGCGGGACGGCCCGACGTCGTCGCCGAGGCGGAGCGGCGGCTGCGCGGCGCGGGTTCGCCCCCGTGAGCGCTCCCGACACCGACCCGGGAGCGCCGTGACCGGCGTCCGTCAAGACCACCCTTAAGCCCGACCGCCCCCGACCTCCGGGCATGCGACCACGGGATCTCTCCGATCACTCGCCGTACGTGCCCGGGCGGGGCGTCGAGGAGGTCGCCCGCGAGCGCGGGATCGACCCCGACGACCTCATCAAGCTCTCCTCGAACGAGAACCCGCACGGCCCGAGCCCGGCGGCCGTCGAGGCCATTCGCGACCACGCCGACCGCGTGAACCAGTACCCGAAGTCCTCGCACACGGACCTCACCGCGAAGATCGCCGAGAAGTGGGGTGTCGACGACGAGCAGGTGTGGGTCTCGCCCGGCGCCGACGGCTCGATCGACTACCTCTCTCGGGCCGCGCTGGAGCCGGGCGACGAGGTGTTGGTGCCGAGCCCCGGCTTCGCGTACTACGCGATGTCCTCGCGGTACCACCACGGCGAGGTGACCGAGTACGAGCTCTCGACCGCCGACGGCTTCGCGCAGGACGCGGAGACGGTGCTGTCCGCCTACGGGGGCGAGCGCATCGTCTACGTCACCTCGCCGCACAACCCCTCTGGCTCGACGATGCCGCTCGACGAGGTCGAGGCGATCGCCGACGCGACCGCGCCGGAGACGCTGGTCGTCGTCGACGAGGCGTACGGGGAGTTCTCGGACGTCGACAGCGCGATCCCGCTCGCCGACGAGCGCGACGACGTGGCGGTCCTGCGCACCTTCTCGAAGGCGTACGGGCTCGCCGGGCTCCGGATCGGGTACAGCGTCGTCCCCGAGGCGTGGGGCGAGGCGTACGCCCGCGTCAACACGCCGTTCGCGGCCAACGAGCTGGCGTGCCGGGCCGCCCTCGCCGCGCTCGACGACGAGGGCCACGTCGAGCAGTCGATCGAGTCCGCCCGCTGGGCCCGCGAGTACATCGCGGACGAGCTTGACGCGCCCACCGTCGACTCCGCGGGGAACTTCGTCCTCGCCGCGGTGGGCGACGGCGAGCGCGTCGCGGAGGCGGCTCAAGAGCGCGGCGTGATCATCCGCGACTGTACCTCGTTCGGGCTCCCCGAGCACGTCCGTATCTCGACGGGGACCCGCGAGGAGACCCGCGAGGCGGTCGAACTGCTCAACGAGACGCTGGCCGACCTCGACCTCGGTGTTCGGGCGTGACGGCGGGGGCCGACGACGCCGACGCCACCCCTGACCGCGACCGCGCCGACCGCGTCGCCGTCACGGGCACGCCCGGGACCGGGAAGACGACCGCGACGGCGCTGCTCGAAGGGGAGTACGACGTGATCCACCTCAACGACCGGATCAAGTCCGACGACGACCTCTGGACCGAGCGCGACGACGAGCGCGACACGCTCGTCGCCGACCTCGGCGCGGTCCGCGAGGACCTCGGCGGCTGGTCCGGGGTCCTCGACTCGCACCTCGCGCACCGGTTCGCTGTCGACCGCGTCGTCGTGTTGCGCTGTCACCCCGAAACGGTCGAGTCCCGACTCGAGGCGCGCGGCGAGACGGCCGAGGCAGCGGCCGAGAACGCCGAGAGCGAGGCGCTCGACGTGATCCTCTCGGAGGCGGTGGCCGAACACGGCGCGGAGAACGTCTACGAGGTGGACGCCACCGACCGCGACCCCGAGGCGGTCGCCGATGCGATCCGGGCAGCGATCGAGGGGGAGCGCGAGCCGAGCGCCGGCACCGTGGACTTCATCGATTATATATGAGCCGGCCGCGAGCGTCGAGACGGTAGATGACCCTCGACCAGTACCGCTCCGTGGCCGACCGGCTGCTCGGCCCGTGGGTGTCCGCGGCCGACAGGCTCGGCCTCTCGCCCGACCAGGTGAGCGTGATCGCCTTCCTCGCCGCGGTCGGGGCCGCCGCGGCTTTCGCCGCCGGGTCGACGCCGCTGTACGCGGCCGGCGCGCTACTCGTCCTCCTCAACGGCTGGCTCGACCTCGTCGACGGCGCCCTCGCGCGCCACCAGGAGATCGCCTCCGACGGCGGGGACTTCCTCGACCACGTCCTCGACCGCTACGCCGACGTGGCGGTCATCGGCGGGCTCACGGCCGGCGTGGAGGCGTACGCGCTGGGCTTCGCCGCCGTCACGGGCGTCCTCCTCACCTCGTACCTCGGCACGCAGATCCAGGCGGTCGGGATCGGCCGCGAGTACGGCGGCCTCCTCGGCCGGGCCGACCGGCTCGCGCTGATGGGCGTCGTGGGCGTCGTCGCCGCGGTCTACTCGGCGCCGATCGTCGCCGGACTGAACGTCGTCGGCCTGCTGCTCGCGCTGTTCGCCGTCGTCGGTCACCTGACCGCGGTCCAGCGGTTCCTCGGCGCGTGGAGCGACCTGTAGCCGCTCGCGGTTCCCTCCCCCGGTCCGGTCCTGCCCAAGAGCGGCGCCTGAGCAGATGTTCGGATCGGCGGCGGCGATGGGTTCTCAGCCGTTCTCGCCCGCCCGTGAGCGCAGTTCCGACCCCCGCGCGTGGACGTCGTTGACGGCGTCGCGGACGACCGACTCGTCGACGTCGAACGCCCGGGCGGCGTACGCCACCGACAGCCTGACGCCGAGACACGTCATCCGGACCTCCTCGTCGGCTCGGACGACCGAGGGCGGGGTACCCCGTCTGCCGGTCTGTCTCTCGTCGAACCCGCCGGTGATAGCGTACAGATCGGCGTACAGCCGGGCCGCCTGCGGGAGGTCGGACGACGTGATGCGCCCGTCGGAGCCGTCGAAGTGGTACGCGTCGGGGCGGACACGCTCCTCGCGGACGATCCGATGGCCGTCGTCGTACGTTTCGATGATCGTCTCGGCGGAGTCGCTCACTGGAACCAGCCTCTCCGAACGCCTCGCGAAACGAGGGAACAATTTAAAAGCGTCCGGTCGATATGGGAGGTATGCCCACTTTCGAGCTGAACCTCTCGGACGACGTGTACGCGGAGTTTCAGCAGCTGGCCGATGAGGAGTTCGTTTCCGAGGAGCAGGCCGCCGAGGACCTCATCGCGTCCGGCATCGAGGCGTACAACGTGAGCGTCGTCGACGACGATCCCCGCGACGAGATGCTCGACGGCGCCGAGAACAACATGTTCGACACCGCCGAAGACCCCGGAAGCATCGAAGACGACCGGCTGTAAGGGTCGTCTCGACGCCTGACCCGGCTTCTTCCTAGAACCGCACCACGCCGACAGCGAGCGGCGTCCGGCGGACTACGGCCGCCGCGTGTGAGTCAGGAGCGGGAACTCCGTGCGAACGGTGAGCCGAAGGTCCCCGGCCAGCGGTCGCGCCTCGGCGGGTGCTTCGCTCTCGTCGATCAGGAGGCCGCCGCTCTCGGAGAGTCCGACGAACAGCACGTCGCCGACCGAGAGCGGCTCCGAAAGCCTGCTGCTGGCGCTCCCCCGTTCGTCTCCCAGACGAATACGTGCGTCTCGGGACACGTCGTCGCCGCCCGTCATCTCCACCCGGAACGCGGTGCCGTCGTCGGTGAACGCGACGTCGAACCGGACGCCCTGCTCTCGCGCCGCGTCCGCCCAGTCGGGCTCGTCCACGCTCGTGTCGCCGACCGCGGTTATCGCGGCCGTAACGTCGAACGCGATCGTTTCGCCGCCCTGGAGCTCCGTCTGATCGTACTCCAGCTGGCTCACGAATCCGGACTCGCTGACCGTTATCGACGCGTCGAACTCCCGCATCTCCCCGAAGCTGAGTCGCTCCGAGTAGCCGACCGACTCGTAGACGACCCCCAAGCCGCCCGCGGTCTCGACCAGTTCCGTCGCCGCTCCCCACTCCACCTCGGAGATGTACCGCCTGAACTCGCTCAGCCCGGTCACCTCGTCCGTCGGCGGTGCGCGCTCGTCCACCCTGTAGGCCTGCTCGAACCCGGACTCCATCCTGACGTACGCCACGTCCTCGTCGGCCGGCGACCAGACACGCTCGGTCTCCCCGTTCTCCGTTACCTCACGCGAGACGGCGTTGTCGTCGAACTTGCTCGTCTGCGTCTGGGAGAACTCGTTGTCGTCGAACACGTCGGTGCGCTCCCCTTCGTGCGTCAACGACCCCGCCTCGACCAGGGTCGATTCGTGCGTGCCGAACAGCGTCACCCCGTCGACACCGTCCTGACGTGCCCCGTCCGGGTAGTCGAAATCGTCCAGTGTCGGCGCCGCGTCTTCGGTGCTTTCCGTCTGATTCTCCGAGCCGTTGTCGTCCCCGTCGTCCCCGTCGGACGCTTCCTCGGACCCGTTCGGCGGCGCCGACTCGTCGGGGGTCGAACCGCTACAGCCCGCAAGTGGAAGAGAGACGGCCGCCGCGCTGGTGAGAACGTATCGCCTGTTCATATGTGGTCTACGGTACCCTCCAGACACGTACGTAAATACGTGCTGACTTGTTTTGTATATTATATTCTGGCTGGCGTTCGAATCGGGGTTCAGTCGACCGAATCTGTGTGTAGTAACTCTACAACAGGCATGTAACTGACATACCTGCGGCGAGTCAGTACCCCAAGCCAAACAGCCGGTTCGCCGACAGCGTGGCCAGCCCGAGCGCCATCACGCAGGCGAGCAGCCCGAACGCGACCGGCCACCCCGCGGCGTCGGAGACGGCGCCGACGACGACGCTGCCGGAGGCGCCCGTGACCATGTACGCCGTCCGGACCAGCCCGAACCCGGCGCTGCGCTCGGCGTCGGAGAGCAGGTCCATGAACCGCGACTGGACCGGCGCGCCCCACGACATCGCGAGGCCGACGAGGCCGACGCCCGCGACCGTGACCGGCAGTCCCAGGTCGAGCGTCGCAGTCGCGACGAGGGCCCCGTACCCGACGACGCCGGCGCCCATGGTCACCATCGCGGTGGCGTCGCGGCCGATCCGGTCGGATATCGACCCGGTGACCGGCTGTGTTCCCCCGTGGACGAGGAAGTACGCCGAGAACAAAAGCGCCGACAGCGCACTCGATAAGCCGGTGCCGACCTCCAGGAACGTCGGCAGGAAGGATGCGGTCGCCTGCCACGTGAACGCGCCCATCGTCGCCAGCGCCGTCGTGTAGAGGATCTCGGGCCGCGAGAGCAGCTCGGCGAGCGGACCGAACGCGAACCGCTCGCCCATCGGCTGGTCGGGGCGGAGCGGTTCGGTGGGCCGGACCCGCCACGCGAACAGGGCGAAGACGGGCACCGCGACGGCCGCCCCGAGGAGGACGCCGGCGCGCCACCCGTACCGCGACCCGACGAGCGCGGCGGCGGGCGGCGCGGCGAGTCCGGCGAGCGGCCCGCCGGCCACGTGGACGCCGATGGCGCGGCCGGTATCGTCGAACTGCCGCGTGAGGAACGTCGTCGCGACCGAGTAGTGGAGCCCCGCCCCGACGCCGAGAACGGCCGCAAACAGTCCGAGCGCGAGCATCGAGGGCGAGGCGGCGAGGAGCACCGACGCGATCGCGGTGGCCCCCACCGCGGTGAGGATGACGCGGCGCTCGCCGTAGCGATCGCCGAGGACGCCGGAGGGGAACTGCGCCAGCGCGTAGGTGAGCCACATGCCGCTGAGCGCGAGCCCGACGGTGCCGTTGGTCACGCCGAACCGCGCCGTGATCTCCGGGACGAGCGGGCTGACGACGAGCCGCGCCACCATCGTCCCGGTGAACGCGAGCGTACAGAGCGCGAGCGCCGTGTGTTCGTACCGCCAGTTCACGGTCGCCGTACCGGACACGGGTCAAAGCGGCTTCCGATCGCGGTCAGACGAGCCGGAGCCTCTCCGCCCGGACCGCCCGAGAGTTCACTCGGCCGCGAACCGGATCGGGTAGTCGGTGAGGTTCTCGTAGCCGTCCTCGGTGACGACGACGAGGTCCTCGATCCGGACGCCGCCGACTTCGGGGTCGTAGAGGCCGGGCTCGACGGTGATCACGTGGCCCGGCTCCAGCTCTCCGCCGCCGCTCGCGAGCCGCGGCGACTCGTGGACGTCGAGACCGATGCCGTGCCCCGTCGAGTGGATGAACCCGGTCTCCGTCTCCGGGTCGGTGCGGAAGGTCGGCTCGCCGGCCTCCTCGTACACCTCGCAGGCGGCGGCGTGGACGTCTTCCCCGGTCGCGCCCGGCTCGACCGCGTCGAGCGCGGCGTCGAGGGCGCGCTCGGTGAGGTCGTACCACTCGCGGAGGGTCTCGTTCGGCTCGCCGACGCAGAACGTCCGCGTCATGTCGGCGTTGTACTTCGTCGCCTTCGACCGGGGGAAGATGTCGACGATGATCGCCTCGTCCGCGCGGAGCGGGCCCGAGCCGCGGTCGTGGGGGTCCGCGGCCTGCGCGCCGCCGGCGACGATCGTCTCGTCGAGCGCGCAGCCGTGCCGCAGGAGGGTGACCTCGATCTCCTCGGTCACCCGCTCGCTGGTGAGCGGCTCGCCGTCGCGGAGCAGGACGCCCGTCTCCGCGTCGTCGCTCTCGGTCGCCACGTCCGCGCCGGCGATCAGGTCCTCGGCGGCGCGCATCGCCGCCTCGTTCGCCGCCTGGGCCTCGCGGATCGCCTCGATCTCGTCGTCGGTCTTGACCGCCCGGACTTCCCGGAGCCGGTCGTCGGTGTCGACGGTCACCGCCACGCCGCGCTCCCGGAGGGCGTCGGCGGTACCGACCGGGCCGCGGGGCGGCATCGAGACGGACTCGACGCCCTTGTCGCGGACGAACGCGGCGTACGTGTCGTTTCGCGCCTCGCGCCCGCCGTACTCGTAGTCGGCGTGGCGCTCGACGCCGTCGGCCGTCGCCTCCTTCTTCGCCCGCCCGTACTCCAGGCCGCCGACGAGGACGTGGACCGCTCCGTCGGCGTACAGCGTGAGGAACGGGTCGGGCCCGGTGAACCCGGAGAGGTACAGCTGGTTGGCGTCCTCCTGCGAGGCGTCGATCAGGTAGCCGTCCGTCTCGAGGTCGGCGAGGCGGTCGTCGAGCCGCGGTCGGTTCATACGTGCCCCTGTTCGGGGAGGGGCAAAGCGGTTGTCCTCTCGGAACCGGCGAGACGGTGAGGGGCCTCGACGACCCGCGACAAAGCATATGCCCGCCAAGCCGGAACGACCGGGGCGTGATGTCGACGGACCGACGAACTACCCTCCTCTCGCTCGTACACCTCCCGTCCGGCTGGCTGCCGGTCGCCGTCGCCTGCGGGAGCGCTGCGGCGCTGCTCGGACTGGCGCTCACCTGGGTCGGGCTCGCGGTCGCCGGCGTCTCGCCGGGGGAGTCCGAGGTCGCCCGGTGGATGGTCGGCGGCCCGATATCCGCTGTCGAGGGGTCGATCTGGTTCCTCCTCGACGCCCACTGGGTCCGGGTCCGGACGGGACCCGGGCTGTCGAACCACGTCATCTTCGGGCACCCGCTGATACAGGCCGACACCGCGCTGTGGCCGCTCCGCGCGGTCCCGCTGACCTTCGCTCTCGGCGCCGCGGCCGCCGTCCGATACCTCGGTATCGACGACCTGCTCGCCGGCGCCGTGACCGGCATGGGCGCGACCCTCGGATACCTCCCGACGATGCTCGCGCTGCGGGCGGTCTCTCGGGTGCCGTTGACGCGTCACGCGACCGACGGGACGGTGCCGATCTCCGACGCGGACGGGATACCTGTGACGGAGGTGGCCGGCGTCACCGCCGGTCCGGACCTCGCCGCGACAGTGCTACTGGTGACCGGACTGGGCGTCGTCGTCGGCCATCTCGTCGGTGCGAGCGCGACCTTCGCGACCGGGGACTGACGGCCGGATCGGTCGCCGCGAACGCCGTCCCGTCACCGCGAAACGCCTATATACTATATCCCGGGGAGAGTCCGTCTGTTTCGCTCGTGACGTGGTTTCGCAGGAGGCATCTCGAATACCGAATCTTACAGGGTTGTACACTCCGTTTTCGGGCGTGTCTCAGAGGGACCAACTACACAAACATTTAAGTATTTGGCTCACTTACCCGAAGGTGAGGAAAACACCGAGATCCGTCTCTCGGTTTCGTTGTTCCCTCCACGTACCAAACCAATGAGCGAGAACCTTCGAACGTACACGACAGAGACGGCCGACGACGAGCGCGAAACCGAGCCGGAGAGCCAAGAGGAGGAACTGCGGTGTCCCGAGTGCGGCGGTCAGCTAGCGACGGACACGGAACACGGCGAGACCGTCTGCGTCGACTGCGGACTAGTCGTCGAAGAGGACGAGATCGACCGCGGGCCGGAGTGGCGCGCGTTCGACTCCAAGGAGAAGGACAACAAATCCCGCGTCGGTGCCCCGACGACGAACATGATGCACGACAAGGGGCTCTCGACGAACATCGGCTGGCAGGACAAGGACGCTTACGGTAAGTCGCTGTCCAGCCGCCAGCGCGAGAAGATGCAGCGGCTGCGGACGTGGAACGAGCGGTTCCGCACCCGCGACTCCAAGGAGCGCAACCTCAAGCAGGCGCTCGGCGAGATCGACCGCATGGCCAGCGCCCTCGGCCTCCCCGACAACGTCCGCGAGACCGCGAGCGTCATCTACCGCCGCGCGCTCGACGAGGACCTGCTTCCCGGCCGCTCCATCGAGGGCGTCTCGACGGCCTCGCTGTACGCCGCAGCCCGGCAGGCCGGGACGCCGCGGAGCCTCGACGAGATCGCGGGCGTCTCCCGCGTCGAGAAGGACGAGATCGCTCGGACGTACCGCTACGTCGTCCGCGAGCTGAAGCTGGAGATCCAGCCCGCCGACCCCGAGAGCTACGTCCCGCGGTTCGCCTCCGACCTCGGCCTCTCCGACGAGGCCGAGCGCCGCGCCCGCAGCCTGCTCGACACGGCGAAGGAGCAAGGGATCCACTCCGGCAAGTCGCCGGTCGGGCTCGCCGCCGCCGCCGTCTACGCCGCCTCGCTGCTGGTCAACGAGAAGGTGACCCAGAGCGAGGTCAGCGAGGTCGCGAACATCAGCGAGGTCACCATCCGGAACCGGTACCACGAGCTCCTCGAGGCCGAGGACTCCGTCGCGCTGAACTGAGCTGCTTTTCTGCCCGCCGCCGCGTCGGTCGCCCTCCGTCCGGGTCGAAACCGCGAAGGCGACGCGTCGCCACCCGCACGTATGGAGACGACCCGCCACTTCACGGCGACGACGTACATCGTCAACGACGGGGCGACGGCGCTTCACGACCACGAGCGGCTCGGCATCCGGCTGCCGCCCGGCGGCCACGTCGACCGCGACGAACTCCCGCACGAGGCCGCTCGCCGCGAGGTCCGCGAGGAGACGGGGCTGACGCCGGAGCTGGTCGCCGCCGAGTCGCAGATCACGGGCCCGAACACCCGCGGGCTCCCGGAGCCGGCCCACCTCATGCTCCACGACATCAACGTCCACGAGGACGGGTCGGTGGGCCACCAGCACGTCGATCACCTCTACTACGCCCGCGTCGACTCCCGAGTGATCGCTCCCGACGGCGACGACGAGGTCGACCCGGACCAGTGGCGCTGGTACACCCGGTCTGAACTCGCGGCGAGCGACCTCCCGGAGGACGTCGTCGACCTCGGTCGGGAGGCGATCGCCGCCGTCGACGAGGGGTGAGCGGGACGGGCCGTCGAGAGCGCTCTCGGGGCCGCCGCCGTCCGCCGGTCGGAGCGGCGGAGCGGGGCGTCAGACGGCCGTCTCACGCTCCGGAAGGTATTTGAGTCGGTGTTGGCGACGTAAACGCAAGGATGGACGCACAGCGAAGGGAAGCGATCGCCGAGTGGGACGAGCGCTCGTTTTCCGACGGGCTCGCGGGGCTCGGGCGGATCGTCGACGACGGGTTCTCCGGCGCCGCGACCGACGGGGTCGGGTGGGTGTTCCTCGTCGACGGGCGCGTCGTCGGCGTGGTCGACGCGACGCTCGACGCCTTCGCCGACGCCTCGGGGACCGTCTACCGGGCCCCCGACGACGCGCTCCCGGTGCTCTTCGCGATGCAGGAGCTCGGCGGCGAGCCGCGGGCGAAGTACTACACCAATGACACGCCGCTCAAGGAGGCGGACCGGAAGCTCTCGCAGGGCGGATTCACCGGCTACATCGAGCTGTCGGAGAACGTCCTCTCCGGCGACTACTACGTCGCGTACACCGGCGGCGAGTCGATGGCCGCCGCGTACGTCGGCAACGCGCGCCGGCTGGAGACGGGGGACGACGCCTTCGAACTCGCCGCGGACGAGGTCGGCATCTACACCGTGTACGAGGTCGATCTCGACGTCCGCCCGCTCCCGGACGACGCGGGGACGGCGGACGCTACGGACGACGGGACGACCGACGAGACGGAAGACGCGGGGAGCGACCCCGACTCGGGGGGCGACGACGGGAGGGACACGCCGGGCGGAGCCGGTAAAGCTTCCCCCGCGGACGCCGGTGATCCCGCGCCGAACACCGGGCGGGACGACGGCTCGGCGGCCCGGCCCCGAGACGACCCGACGACCGCCGCTCGCGACTCAGATTCGGACGGGCCCGACGCGGCCGAAGCGGGCGGTGAAGCGACGACGGAGGAGGGCGAGGAGTCGCCCGACGCGGTACAGATCGGAGCCGCCGACGCCGCGGAGATGGACGCCGCGGAGACGGACGTCGGGGCGGCGGGGGTGGCGGACCGCGAGCGCCGGCCACCGACCGAAGCGACCGGAGACGCCGCCTCGCGGGACACCCGGGGAACGTCGGACCCGGGAGACGCATCGAACGCCGAGGGCGCGTCGGGCACCGGGAACGCGTCGAGCGACGAGGACATCTTCTCGGAGGAGGCCGAGTGGCGGGAGCAGAAGTCCATCCCGGCGCTCGACCCGTCGGAGGCTGGCGACGAACCCCGCGGGGCCGACGAGCGTCCCGACCCGCCGTCGCAGCGTTCTCGTTCGGCGGCCGACCCCGGGCGGGCCGAGCGGAGCGGATCGAACGCGAACGGCGGGTCGCCGTCGCCGCGCCCCACCGAGCGGTCCGCGTCGACGCCGTCGGCGGTCTCGAAGCGCGACGCCCGCGACGCGACGGGCGACGCGAGCCCGGAGCGGCTTCGGAAGCTCGAGGCGGCCCTCGAGGAGACAGAGACGAAGCGCCAGTCGCTGGCCGACGAACGCGACCGGCTGGCGGCCGAGCGCGACGAGATCGCGACCGAACGCGACGAGTTGGTCGACGAGGTCGAGCGGCTCGAGTCCGAGGTCGGCGACCTCCGGGAGGAGCGCGACCGGCTCCGCCGCGAGCTCTCCGAGGCGAAGGACCGGCTCCCGGACGCCGAGCGGACGCTCACCCCCGCGAAGGCGCGCAGCGGAACGAACCTGTTCATCAGGTACGAATCGAAGGAGGGCGCGACGCTGGCGGACGCCCACGACGGGAGCGTCGACCGTGAGGCCCTCCGCGAGAACCTCCGGGTCGAACACCACACCAGCTTCGAGACGGAGGGCCTCGCCGTCGACGGGCGGCCGTTCGAGGAGTTCCTCGGGGACACCATCGAGTACGGCTTCACCCGCTGGCTCGTCGAGGACCTCCCGTTCGAGGTCCGCGGTACCGGGAACGAGGGGACGCTTCGGGACCTCTACGACGCGCTCCCGGACATCGACCGCGCCGAGATCGGCGGGACGGTGTCGGTCGAACTCCGCGAGGGCGGCGAGGAGGTCCGCGAGCAGCGGTCGTTCGACCTCGTGTTGCGCGATCGCATGGGACACCCGCTGTTCGTCGCCGACCTGAACGACAGCCGGGACCCGACGCCCGAGGGGACGCTGGAGTCGCTCGTCGAGAACGGGCGCGACATCGCCGCCTCCAACGAGACGTTCGCCGGGGCGTTCGCGGTGACTGAGAGCTTCTTCGAGCCCGGGGCCTTAGAGACCGCGAGCGATGCGGTCGGCGGCGGCCTGTTCAGCCGGTCCAAGCGGGCGAGCTTCGTGAAGCTCTCGCGCAAGCAGGGGTTCCACCTGTGCCTCGTCGAGGCGCGCGACGGTGGGTTCCACATGACGGTCCCGGACCTGTAGTCGGTCCGACCGCCGCGGCTCGCGAGCGCGGGCTGAGAGAGAAAACGCGGCACCTACGTCGGCGGGCCAAATCGGAATCGCAGTCAGTTCTGGAGTTCCGCGGCGTCGTCGATCCGCATCGACCCCAGCTTATCAACGGTCTCGTCGAGCTTCTCGTCGAGTTCGTCGACGAACTCGTGGGTTCGCTCCGTGGTGATCGCTCCCTGGCTGGACGGCTCGATGAGGTTCTCCTCTTCGAGGACGCGCAGCGAGTATCGGACCTTGTGGTGCGGGTACCCAGTCTCGTTCGACATCTTCACGATGCCGATCGGCTCATTTTCGATGACCATCCGCAGGACTTGGAGGTGACGTTCCAGCATGTCTACCTCTTTCTCTAGTCGATCTATCATGGCACATGTTAACTTGTCATGCCCCCGTTTAAAAGTTGCTGTCGGCGACCGCGGTCACCCTGTCAGATCGCACCCTTTGACGTGGCAGTAATTAACGTGTTCGATTGCGGCGCAGCGCGCGGCTCGGACGCGGCGCGCCCGATCGCGACGGAGACCGCGAGAGTGAGTACAGGTCCGGAAACTGGGAAGATACACGAACGAGCCTATTTCCTGTGAGCCGTTTATTCAGTGATCCTCATTCGTGGTTATGTCGCAGTCACAGACCGTAATCGGTTTTACTCCCCGCCGGGAATCGGCAGGTCGTATGACACTCACCATCGTCGGCTCCCAACTCGGCGACGAGGGCAAAGGCGCGCTCGTCGACCGGTGGGGAGGGGACGCGGACGTCGTAGTCCGTTATCAGGGCGGCGACAACGCCGGCCACACCGTCGTCGAAGGCGGCGCGGAGTACAAACTCTCGTTGGTTCCCAGCGGTGCGGTCCGGGGGACCGTCGGTATCCTCGGCAACGGCTGCGTCGTCAACCCGAAGACGCTGTTCGCCGAGATCGACAACCTGCGCGAGCAGGGGCTCGACCCCGACGTGCGCGTCGCCCGCCGGGCGCACGTGATCATGCCGTACCACCGCGTGCTGGACGGGATCGAGGAGGAGGTAAAAGCCGACGACGACGCCGGCGACGCGGTCGGCACGACCGGTCGCGGTATCGGCCCCACCTACGAGGATAAGGCCGGCCGCCGCGGGATCCGGGTCGCGGACCTGCTCGACCCCGAGACCCTTCGCGAGAAGCTCGAGTACGCGGTCCCGCAGAAGCGCGCGCTCGTCGAGGACGTGTACGGGCTCGACCTCGACAGCGAGGCGCAACGCGCCTCTGGCAGCCGGACGCAGTCCGGCGACGACGACAGCGATGACGACCGCGCGGCCGCCTTCGACGTCGACGCCCTCCACGAGGAGTTCGCCGCGATCGGCGAGCGCCTCGCCGACGAGGAGATGACCGTCAACTGTTCCGACTACCTTCACCGCCGTCACGAGGCGGGCGACGAGATCCTCTTCGAGGGCGCGCAGGGGACGCAC
Source organism: Halorubrum sp. SD612 (assembly GCF_002135005.1). NCBI lineage: Archaea > Methanobacteriati > Methanobacteriota > Halobacteria > Halobacteriales > Haloferacaceae > Halorubrum > Halorubrum sp. SD612. The sequence continues at coordinate 41,940 of NZ_NEWI01000004.1, forward strand.
ATCGACGTCGACCACGGGAACTACCCGTTCGTCACCTCGTCGAACCCGACCGCGGGCGGCGCGGCCGTCGGCTCCGGGCTCGGCGTCACGACGGTCGGCGACGGCGAGGTCGTGGGCATCGTGAAGGCGTACCTCTCGCGCGTCGGCGAGGGGCCGCTCCCGACCGAACTCGACGGCGACGCCGACGAGGAGGCGCTCGCCGACGAGATCCGCGAGAAGGGCGGCGAGTTCGGCACGGTCACCGGCCGCCCACGCCGGATCGGCTGGCTCGACCTGCCGATGCTCCGTCACGCCGCGCGCGTCTCCGGGTTCACCGGGGTCGCGGTCAACCACGTCGACGTGCTCGCCGGGCTCGACGAGCTGAAGGTGTGTACCGGCTACGAGCTCGACGGAGAGACGCTCGACACCGTCCCCACCACGACCGACCGGTGGGAGCGCTGCGAGCCGGTATACGAGACGCTCGACACGTGGGCGCCGTTCGACTCCTCGGCGGTCGCCGAGGCGGGCTACGACGCGCTCCCCGAGGCGGCCCGCGACTACCTGGAGTTCGTCGCCGACGAGATCGACACGCCGGTCTACGCCGTCGGCGTCGGCCCCGACCGCGAGGAGACGGTCGAACTGACGAACCCGTTCGACGAATAGGAACTCGCCCGTCTACCGTCGGATTTCGGGCCTATTCCCGCGGATCTATCGCGTTCAGCGCGGCCATGTCTTCCGCCGTCAGCGACAGGTCCGCGGCCGCGAGGTTGGATTCGAGGTGGTCGACGCTCGACGTGCCCGGGATCGGGAGCGTCACGTCGGAGTGGTCGAGGAGCCACGCGAGCGCGACCTGCCGCGGCGTGGCGTCGCGTCGCGCCGCGACCTCGTCGAGCGCGTCGGCGGACTCGTCGTCGTCGACCGCGTACATCGGGCCCCACGGGATGAAGCCCACGCCGCGGCCCTCGCAAGCGCGTAGCACGGCCTCGTCGTCGCGGTGGCCGACGTTGTACCGGTTCTGGACGGTCGCGATGTCGACGATGTCCGTCGCGGTCTCCAACTGCTCGACGGTGACGTTGGAGAGCCCGACGTGCGCGATCTGCCCGGCATCTTTCATCTCCGCGAACGCGTGGACCGACTCCGCGAAGTCGGTGTCCGGGTCCGGGCGGTGGAACTGGTAGAGGTCGATCGTGTCGGTGCCGAGGCGGTCGAGGCTACACAGGACCTGGTTCTTGAGGAAGTCCGGGTCGCCGTGGGGGAGCCAGTCGCCCTCGCGGTTGCGGAGCAGCCCGGCCTTCGAGGCGATCACCACGTCGTCGGGATCGCCGATCGACTCGCGGATGAGCCGCTCGGAGACGCCCGGGCCGTAGGAGTCCGCGGTGTCGACGAAGTCGACGCCGAGGTCCACTGCCCGCCGGAGCACGTCCCTCGCGTCCTCCTCGTCGGCGGGCCGGCCGATGACGTCCTCACCGGTGACCCGCATCGCGCCGAAACCGAGTCGGTCGACCGTGAACGCCCCGCCGATGTCGAACGTGTCGCGTCCGCCGCTGGTGTCGGAAGCCATGGTCCGTCCGTCTCGCGCCACGCTGAAAGCGGTAGGGGTGGCGGAAGGGGACGCGGCGAACGGGCGCGGCGCGCCGCCGCCCGTCTTGCGCCCGTCGCTACTCATAAACCGCCCCCGAGTAATCGTAGGGTATGGACGCCGAGCGCGAGGTACTCGACGTGTTGGCGCGGAACGCCCGCGAGGACATCGACGACATCGCGGCCCAGACGGGCCTCGACGCGGCGGCGGTAGCTGACGCGATCGACGCGCTGGAGGGCGACGGCGTCGTCCACGGCTACCAAGCCGTGGTCGACTGGGACCGCGTCGAGGAGGGGAAGATCCGCGCCGTCGTCGAGATCAACGTGGAACTCGACCGCGAGACGGGGTACGAGCAGGTCGCGGACCGGATCGCGAAGTTCCCCGCCGTCGACGCCTTACACCTGGTCTCGGGCGACTACGACTTCGCCGTCGAGGTGCTCGGCGAGAACATGCAAGACGTCTCCGAGTTCATCTCCGAGCAGGTCGCGCCGATGCCGGCGGTCACCCAGACCGTGACCCACTACATCATGGAGACGTACAAGGACGGCGGGATCCGGTTCGAGGACGGCGACGACGACGACCGCCTCTCCGTGTCGCCATGAGGATCTCGGACCGCGCGCGCACCCTCCCGGAGTCGGGGATCCGGAAGTTCTTCGAGCTCGCTGAGGCGCGCGACGACGTGATCTCGCTGGGGGTCGGCGAGCCCGACTTCTCGGCGCCGTGGGCCGCCCGCACCGCCGCGATCGACTCGCTCGAACGCGGGAAAACGTCCTACACCGCGAACCGCGGGATGGCCGCGCTCCGCGAGCGTGTCGCCGCGCACCACGAGCGCTACGACCAGTCGTACGACCCGTCCGAAGAGGTCCTGGTCACCACCGGCGCGAGCGAGGCGGTCGACCTCGCCTTCCGCGCGCTCGTCGACCCCGGCGACACCGTGGCGGTCCACGAGCCGACGTACATCTCCTACGGACCGGGGATCGAACTGGCAGGCGGCGAGCGGCTGACGGTCCCCACGCGCGCCGCGGACGATTTCGCGCTCACCCGGGAGTCGCTGGAGGCCGCGGGCGCGGCCGACGCTGACCTGCTCGTGCTGTGTTACCCGAACAATCCCACGGGCGCGACGATGACCGATGAGCAACTCGCGGAGGTCGCGGCGTTCTGCCGCGACAACGAGCTCCGCGTGGTGGCCGACGAGATATACGCCGCGCTCACGTACGGGGACGACCACGCCTCGATCGCGACCCAGCCGGGGATGCGCGAGCGCACGGTCGTCGTCAACGGCTTCTCGAAGGCGTACGCGATGACCGGACTGCGGCTGGGGTACGCGCTGGGGCCGACCGACGCGATCGACGCGATGAACCGGATCCACCAGTACACGATGCTGTCGGCGCCGACGACGCCGCAGTACGCGGCGATCGAGGCGCTCGACCGCTGCGACGACGAAGTGTCGGAGATGGTCGAGGAGTACAACCGCCGCCGGCGGCTGGTCGTCTCCCGGTTCAACGAGATGGGCCTCGACACCTTCGAGCCGGGCGGCGCCTTCTACGCGTTCCCCGAGTGCGGCGGGGACGACGAGGCGTTCGCCGAGGAGCTGCTGGAGGCGCAGGGCGTCGCCGTCGTCCCGGGGTCGGTCTTCGGCGAGGGCGGAGAAGGGCACCTCCGGGTGTCGTACGCGACCTCGATGCGCGAGCTGAAGGAGGCGACCGACCGGATCGCGGCATTCGTCGAGGAACGCTGAGGCCGCGGTCGCGGCGCGGTCCCCGTCGCGATACGGCCGTCGCGGGGCGCCTGACGCGCTGGTGGCATACTCGCGGCGCGTAAACGAACAACTACTTCCAAATTCATTGTCGTTCGCCAAAGACTATCACGCTCGATCCTGATGTTCGAGCCATGGAGTTCCAGCTAACCGACGAACAGAAGCAGCTGCGCGAGGAGGTACGGAAGTTCGCCGACGAGGAGATCCGACCGGTCGCGACCGAGTACGACGTCGACGAGGCGTACCCCCACGAGGTGATGGACAAGGCCGCCGACATGGGGCTGCTCGCGCCGCACGTCCCGGTCGAGTACGGCGGGATCGGCTACTCCTCGCTGGAGAACGCCATCCTCACCGAGGAGCTGTTCGCGGCCGACCCCGGGATCGGGCTCTGTATCTCGAGCGCCGGGTTCGGCGCCGAGGCGCTGATGGAGTTCGGCACCGAGGAACAGAAGGAGCGTGTCCTCCCCGAAGTGACCGCGGGCGACGCGGTGATGGGGTCGGCCATCTCCGAGCCGCAGGCCGGCTCGGACGTGACGAGCGTGGCGACGCGGGCGGAGAAGGACGGTGACGAGTGGGTCATAAACGGGTCGAAGATGTGGATCACGAACGGCACCGTCGCGGACTACTTCGTCGTCGTCTGCGAGACGGACCCCGATATCGACGACCGCTACTCGGGCTACTCGCAGATCCTCGTCGAGGGCGACCGCGACGGGCTCACCCGCGACAAGATAACCGGGAAGCTCGGCATCCGCGCGAGCGACACCGCGGAGCTCCGCTTCGACGACGTGCGGGTGCCCGAGGAGAACCTGATCGGCCAGCGCGGGATGGGATTCCTCCAGCTCATGCAGTTCTTCGACGAGACGCGGACCGCGGTCGCCGCGCAGGGCGTCGGCATCGCCCGCGGCGCGGCCGAGCGCGCGCTGGAGTACGCCGAGGAGCGCGAGCAGTTCGGCCGCTCCATCTCCGACTTCCAGGCGATCAAACACAAGCTCGCGGAGATGCACACGAATACCGAGGCCGCCCGCTGGCTCACCTACCGCTCCGCGTGGGCGGTCGACAACGAGGCCGGCGACCTGACCGCGCTCGCGTCGATGGCCAAGGAGTTCGCCTCCCGGACCGCGGTCGAGGTCGCCGACGAGGCGGTCCAGATCCACGGCGGCGCCGGCTTCGTCAACGACCACGACGTCGAGCGGCTCTACCGCGACGCGAAGATCACGCAGATCTACGAGGGGACGACCGAGATCCAGAAGAACATCGTCGCCCGCGAACTGCTCGACGAGGGGATGTGAGGGCGGCGACGGACCGCCGGTCGCCCGCGACCGACATCTAAAACCCCCGGTAGGCCTATATCGTCGGTATGAACGAGGAGGAGGCCCTCAGAGAGGGCAACGACGCGCGCTTCGAGAGCGGCGACAGGGCGGACCCGGAAGAGCGCCTCAAGCGACAGCGCGACGATCTACAGCTGCTGAACCAGGTGATGCGCCACGACATCCGCAACGACCTCCAGCTCGTCGGGGCGTACGCCGAACTGCTCGACGACCACGTCGACGAGGAGGGGCGGGAGTACCTCGACGTGATCAAGCGGAACACGCAGAGCGCCGTCTCGCTCACCACGACGGTCCGCGACCTCGCCGAAGTGATGCTCCGCGAGGACGCCGAGCCGAGCCGCGTCGCGCTCGACCGGGTCCTCTCACAGCAGGTCGAGGAGGTGCGGTCCGCGTACTCAGAGGCCGTCTTCACGGTGGAGGGCTCGTACCCGGAGGTCGAGGTCGTCGGCGACGAGATGTTGAGCTCGGTGTTCCGGAACCTCCTGCGGAACGCGGTCCAGCACAACGACGAGACCCCGCCGAAGGTGACGGTGTCGGCGACCGTCGACGAGGGCGTCGCCGAGGTCCGCGTCGCCGACAACGGGCCGGGGATCCCCGAAGGCCAGCGCGACGAGATATTCGGGAAGGGGGAGAAGGGCCTCGACAGCCCGGGCGCGGGGATCGGGCTGTACCTCGTCCGCTCGCTCGTCGAGATTTACGGCGGGGGCGTGTGGGTCGAGGACGACGAGCCGAGGGGCGCTGTCTTCGTCGTCAGGCTTCCGCTCTGCTCGGAGTGACCCCGCGACGCGCCGTGTCGCGGCGGCTCACTCGTCGTCGTACTCCATCGCGACCGAGTTGATACAGAACCGCTTCCCCGTGGGCTCCGGGCCGTCGTCGAACACGTGCCCGAGGTGCGAGTCGCAGTTCGCGCACCGGACCTCGGTGCGGCGCATCCCGTGGCTGGTGTCCACCGTCGTCGTCACCGACTCCTCCTCGGCGGCGTAGAAGGCGGGCCAGCCGCAGCCGGACTCGTACTTCGTCTCGGCCTCGAACAGGACCGTGCCGCAGGCGCGACACTTGTACTCCCCGTCGTCGGGGTGGTGGTCGACGTACTCGCCGGAGAACTTCGCCTCCGTGCCGCTCTCGCGCAGCACGCGGTACTCCTCGTCGGAGAGTCGCTCGCGCCACTCGTCGTCGGTCAGCTCCGCCGGGTCGCGCTCGTCTGTCTCGCTCATACCCCCGATACGCGCCCCACGGGCAAGGGGGTTGCGACGGGCGAGCCGCGGAGAAGTTGCGGCCCGCGGCCCCAAACGGTATCCACCCGGCGGTCCGATTCGCGCCCATGGCACGCGAAGTCACGCACGAAGAGCGGGGGCCGACGATACTGGACGACGACGACAAGGGAGACGACGGCCTGATCTACGTCTGTCGGTGCGGGCTCTCCGACTCGCAACCGCTCTGTGACGGCTCGCATAGGGCCACGGCCGACGAGGAAGACGGCGTCGTGTACAAGTACGAGGACGACGACGCCGACGGCGAGCGCCGCGAGGTCGACGAGATCGCGTTCGAAGATGCGTAGCGGCGGGCCGCCGAGCGCGACGGCGCCGGCGGTCAGATCACGCCCATCTCCCCGAGCCGCTCGGGGAGGTAGGTGTCGGTGACGAAGTCGAGCCCGCGGCTCGCGAGGGACTGCTGTTCGGACTTCTTGCCGATGTCGAGCTGGAGCTCGATCTGCTCTTCCCAGTAGTCCGTCTGGAACCGCGGGTCCTCCAGCTCGGATTCGAGGGCGTTGATGTCCGAGTCGGATAGCGGGTCGGAGGGGAGGTCATACTCGACGATGTCCTCGGGCTGGATCCCGATGAACCGCGCCTCGGGCGTCGCGAGGTACTTCGAGAGATGTGCGGACTTGATCGAGCCGTACGCGACGGAGCCGTAGATCCGGTAGGACCACGGGTCGCCGTCGGTGAACACCACGACCGGGAGGTCCAGCTCGTCGCGGAAGCGCTTCGTGAGCCGGCGGGTGGCGCGGGCGGGCTGGCCGCCGAGGTGGACCACGAGGGCGTCGTGGGCCTCGTCGAACCCGTTCTCGACCAACCGGTCACGCATCCCGCCGGTCTCGACGCAGAGGACGAACTCGGCGTCGTTGTCGAGGAACTCGATGGTGTCCGGGTTGTTCGGGATCTGGTAGCCGCCCTGCCCCACGTCGAGCTGACAGTGGATCTCGCGTTCACCGCGGTTGGTCTGCTCGCGGAGGAGCAGCGGCCCCATCACCTTCGCGCCCGACTCCTCCGGGCGCATGTGGAAGTCCTCGCGGGTGACGCCCGTGACGATCTCTAAGTCCTCCACGAGGTCGTTCGACTCGTCCTGGGAGTTGAACTGCGCCTCGTCGTTGTCCCACGACTCCGACAGGTAGTACAGCTCGCGCAGCGTCGACGAGCGATCGTCGTCGAGCTGGTTCGCGAGGAACTCGATCGTGTAGGCGGCTTTCAGCAGCTTGCGCGCGCCCCGCACCGAGTTCGCGCTTCGCGTCGAGGTGCGGTCGCCGTAGGTCCAGACGCCGCTCTCCTCGTCGTACTCGATGTTGCTCTTCGTCCGCGTGGGGAGCGTCATCTCCGGAATCGACCCCGCCGCGAACTGGTCGTAGAAGTCGGCGGCCAGGTCGATCAGCTCGTCTCGTGCGTCGCTTTCGGTCGTCATTAGTCGTTCACCGTGAGTTTCTCGGTCTCCACGCCGCCGACGCTGACCTCGAACTCGGGGTCGCCGTCGACCGCGTACGTCAGTTCTCGCTCGTCGCCCGAGGGGACCTCGGGCTTCCACTGGACGAACCACTCGCCGTCCATATCCACCACCGTTCCGTCGGAGAGGTCGGTCGGCTCCGCCGAGACGATGTCGGTGATCTCCAGCTCCTCGTTCACGTCCGAGTGGTTCTCGACGGTGAGCGTCACCGCCTCGCCGTTCACCTCGCGCTCGACGCTGACGTTGTTCATGATCCGCGCCAGGGCCCCGTCGATGTCGGGGCGCGGCCGGCCGGTGACCTCCGAGACCTTGTCGGCCATCTCCGGGAGGATGCGACCGAGCACGTCCTGTTTCTCCCGGCGCTGCTGCATCGAGCGCCGCTTACTGAGGAACGACTTCAGTTCGCGGGCGGCCTCCCGGACCGCGAGCTCGATCTCGTCTTCGATCTCGGGGACGTTCGCGA
>NZ_NEWI01000050.1:0-20164 GCF_002135005.1 Halorubrum sp. SD612
GCGGGGCGCGGGCTCCCTGGGTGGCGGGTGGCGCCGCGCCGCGGGGTGCTGCACGCCCGGGTCGTGGGGAAGGAGGAGGTGGGCTGGGTGGGGCGGGGGGGCGGAGCCGCGGGCGGCGCCGGGGGGCGCGGGTGGGAGGCGCGGCGTGGGCGCCGCCGCCGCCGCCGGGGTGGCGAGCGCCGCCGCGGTCTCGGGCTGCTGGCCGGTGAGGTGGAGGTGGTCGGCGGCTGCGAGCGTGTCGCGGTCGAGCCCGGCCGCGGAGAACGACTCGTTCGCGCCGTCGTTCGCGAGCATGAGCAGCTCGCCGCCGCCGTCGACGATGACGTACTTCACCGATGTCGGCTCGGCGGCGTCGACGAGTACCTGGCCGGGATCGACGCCGGCGCTGGCGAGCTCGCGCAGCGCCAGCGCGCCCGACTCGTCACCGCCGACGCTGCCGTAGACGACCGACTGGCCGCCGAGGTCGACGAGCCCGACCGCGACGTTCGCGGCGCTGCCCCCGCCGGACTGTTCGAGCCGGTCGATCCGCGTCTCGCCGTCCGGTTCGGGGAGGCTCTCGACGTGGATCGTCACGTCCCAGTTGATGTGGCCCGCCGAGACGACCTTCGGCACGCGGCCGCCGTCGTCGGGGCCCCGGTCGGGGTCGCGGTCGACGGCGGGATCGACTCCGTCGTCAGCCCCGCCACCGGCAGTCCCGCCGCCGGTGTCGCCGGCGGCGGTCCCGTCGCCGACAGCGCCGTCAGCGTCCGCGTCGCCTCCGCCGTCGGGAGCGTCGCCCTCCCACTCGTCGACCTCGCGGCCCCACGCCGCGACCGTCTCGTCCCAGTCGTCGACGCCCTCGCCGTCGCCAGGTTCGGACGCGATGTCGTCGTCGCCCGCGCCGTCGCGTCCGCTCATGGTTCCGCCCACGGCTCGGCCGCGCCCTCGCCGAACAGCTCCCGCATCAGCGTCACGATGCTCTCGGGCGGGAACTGCCCCTGCTCGGTGACGATCGCGTCCATGTACCGCGGCGGCGTCACGTCGAACGCTGGGTTCTCGACCGCGATCTCACCGATCTCCCCGCGGGTCTCGGCGTCGATGACCTCGCTCTCGTCCCGCATCTCGATCTCGACGGTGTGGCCCGTCAGCGTCTCCGGGTGGAGCTTGATCGTCTGTGCCGCGGTCATGATCGGGACGCCGCGCTCGCGGGCGTTGACCGCGAGCCCCGAGGTGCCGATCTTGTTGATGACGCCGCCGTCGGCGGCGATCGAGTCCGCGCCGACGACGACGTGGTCGACCTCGTCGAGGTACCGCCGCGCCGCGGAGTCGACGATGAGCGTGACGGGGACGCCCGCGTCGCGGAGCTGTTCGGCGGTGATGTGGCCCTGCTGGCGCGGGCGCGTCTCCTTGACGACCGCCGAGATCGACTTCCCCTGCTCGACGGCCGCCTCGATACACGCGAGCGCGTCGGTGGAGTGGCAGTGGGTCATCACCGTGTCGCCGTCGGCGAGGCGGTTCGCGCCGACCCGCCCGAGGTCCTCCTGCGCGCGGTCGAGCTGGCGGACGAACGCCTCGCTCGCGTCGGCGACGCTCAGGCGGAGTCGGTCGACCGAGTCGCCCTCCATCCGCTGGAGGACGTATCGGAGCGCGTTGGGCAGCGACACCGCGGTCGGGCGCGTCTCGCGGAGCGTGCGGGCCGCGGCGCGCATCGACGCGCGGAACGCCGCGGGGTCGCTCGCGGTCGCGTCCGTCGCGGCCGCCGCCTCCGCCTGCTCGGCGAGGGCCTCGGCGGCCGCGGAGGCGATGGTCGCCGCGCCGCGGATCTCCATCGTCGCGATCGACTCGGCGGTCTCGCGGACCGCCGGCGCCGGCTCCGTGTCTGTCATACCGATCCGGTAGCCGCCCGTGTATTTATAAAACCGGCCGACTGCCGGCGCCGCCGCCACTACTCCGCGTCCGGCTGCTGGCCGTAGCTCTCGAACCGCTCCTCGACGGTCGCCATCTGCTCGTCGGTGAGGACGTGCGGCTCGCCGACCGCGGACGCGCGCAGGTAGAGCCGGCAGATGTCCTCGACGTGGCGGGTGTTCTCGACCGCCGTCTCCACGTCCGGGCCGGTGACGACGAGCCCGTGGTTGGCTAAGATTGCGGCGTCGGAGTCCGCCTCGGCCATCGCGGCGACGGCGTTCGCGGCCAGCTCCTCGGTCCCGTACGGCGCGTAGTCGGCCAGCGGCACCTCACGGCCGACCGCGGCGATCATGTAGTGGACCGGCGGGAGCTTCCGGCCGAGCGTCGCCATCGTCGTCGCCCACGGCGAGTGGGTGTGGACGATCGCGCCCGGCCGGTCGTGCCCGTAGATGCCCGTGTGCATCGGCACTTCGCTCGACGGCGCCATGCGCCCGGCGAGCCGCTCACCGTCCAGCGACACCACGGGCACGTCCCCCGCGTCGAAGGAGTCGTAGGGGACGCCGGTGGGCGTGACCGCCACCGCGTCGCCGTCGCGGACGCTCAGGTTCCCGGTCCGGCCGGGCGTCAGATCGGCGAGCGCCGGCGCGTACTCGACGACCGCGTCGCGCGCCTCGCGCAGGAGGTCGGGGTTCGCTCCCGGCTCGGGGTCTCCCCCGGCGTCGTCGCGGGTCACGCCGCCACCTCCGTCAAGTCGGTGAGCGCGTCGAGCCGACGGTCGGGGCGCTGCCGCGCCGAGAGGTCCGCCTCGGCGGGCGCGTCGCCGTCGGCGACGAAGAGGGCGGTGTCGAGACCGACCGCGTTCGCGCCGGCGACGTCCGTCTCGGGGTTGTCGCCGACCGCCAGCGCCTCGCTCGGCGGGCGGTCCAGCTCGGCGAGCGCGGTCGTGAACGGGAGCGCGCTCGGCTTCTCGCGGCCGACCTCCTCGGAGGTGACGAGCAAGTCGATCCGGTCGTCGACCCCGAGCGCCGTGAGCTTGCGCAGCTGGATCCGCGTCGTCAGGTTGGTCACGACCGCGACGTCGATCCCGGCCGCGTCGAGCGCGTCGAAGGCCGGTTCGACGCCGTCGCAGGGCGACATCTCCGCGAGGAATCCGTCCCAGTAGGCGTCGCCGGCCGCCAGCGCGGCCGCGACGTCCGGCTCGCCGGAGCGACGGTACAGCCCGCGCTTGAAGTAGACGTGCCGGTCGTGGCAGGCGGCGGTGGTTCGCGTCTCGCGTTTCGCCTCCCGTCGACCGGTCGCGTAGAGGTCGTCAAACGCCGCGCGGTCGAGCTCGTACCCGCGCTCGCGGAGGGCGTCGAGCGCGGCCCGCTTGCCCGCCTCGTTACAGGGGGCGTACGGGTACAGCGTGTTGTCGAGGTCGAAGAGGACCGCCTCGTAGCTCATGGGCGGACTCGACGCGGCACCGACTTAACTGTGATTCGACGCGGCGACACCGCGCGGTCGAGAAGCGGAGACCGCGCCTCACTGCTCGTTCATCGCCTCGCTGGCGATGTTGCGGCCGCGGGAGTTGAGCGCCACCTCGCGGCGGATCCGGACCTCCTCGACCACTTCGAGCTCGACCAGCCGCTCAAACGTCTCCTCGACGTCGTCGACGTCCATCCCGAGGAACGAGGGGATCTCGAACGGCGAGACGCCGGAGTACAGCGCCATCAGCACCTCGCGGTCGCGGCTAGAGAGGTCGACGTTCGTCGACGACCGCTCCTCGCCCTTCCGGAGCCACGACTCGACGAACCGCATCCGGCTCGGGTCGCCAGCGACGTGCGTCTCGATGCTCGTCCCCTCGTCGTCCGTGTGCGATACCTCGATGACGGGCTTTTTCTCGCCGTTCACCGTGCGCTTCGCGGCGTCGAGCCCGCTGATGTCGTCGAGGTCGAACTTCACGAACGCGCCGCGCTCCAAGGCGGCGTTGAGCCCGTTCTCGTCGATTTTCACGCGGGCCTGCTCCCACTCGGTGTCCTGGACGACGCCCCCCTCGATCGCGGGGTGTTTCGCCATCACGGTCTTCTGGTCGAGCAGGGCGCGGTAGACGTCGCGCTCGAACGACTCGTGGTCGGAGGCGGCGACGAGCATGACCTGATCGCCTAAGTCGAAGCTCACGTAGTTGGAGACGCGCGCGACGGACTGGTTCGCGTCGTGGCGGCCGCCGAGCCGCTCCAGCTTCGACAGCGGAATCGTCCGCTTCCCGTCGTTGCCGGCCAGGATTAGCCGCCGGTTCGAGAGCAGGACGCGCCCGGGCGTCCACGAGACGTCGCTCACCTTCCGCCCCTCGCGGACCGCGACCGCGAACTTCGCCTGCGTGTCGGTGATCTTGTACTCGCCCTGGTCCTGCGCCATTTACGGACCCCCCGCGCGGAGCTTCGAGACGGCCGAGAACACGCGCTTCCTGACGGCCTGACTGTCGTCGTCCGCGTACTCTTCCAAGCGGTTGAGCGTCTCCTGTCCGCCGATCTGTCCGAGGACGAACACCGCCTTCGCGCGGGCGTCCTCCGGGTGTTCGGGGCTCAGCTTGTCGAGCAGACGGTCCTCGACGACCGGCCCGCCGAGGCTCTTGAGGCTCGTGGCCGCGAACTGCGCGGTCTGCGGGTCGTCGTCCGCGAGCGCGTCGGCGAGCGCCTCCACCGCCGTCGACGCGTCCGGGTCCGCCACCCGGCCGAGGATCCACGCCGCGTTCCGCCGCTGGCGGCTCTGCTGGCCGTCGGTGAGGATCTCGACGAGCGGCTCGACGACGGTCGCGTCGTCGGCCGCCTTCAGCTCCGAGACCACCTGGTCGCGGACCGCGTGGCTCTGTTGGGTGGGCACGTTCGAGAGCAGCTCGATCACCGAGTACACCGCCGCGTTGCGCACGACCGCGCTCTCGTCGCCGAGCGCCCGCGCGAGCGGCTCGACCGGTTCGGGCGTGCTCGCCTTCCCGAGGGCCCCGGCCGCGATCCGGCGGATCGACTCGTCGCCGTCGTCGAGCAGGTCCAACAGCGGCGACAGCGCCTCGTCGGTGCCGATCGTCCCCAGCGCGTTGGCCGCGGCGCGGCGCACGCGCGGGTCGTCGTCGTCCAGCCGCTCGCGGAGGCCGGGGACCGCTCGGGCGTCCGCGAAGGTCCCGCAGGCCTGCGCCGCGCGGAGCCGGACGCGGGCGTCCTCGTCGTCGAGCGCGCCGACGAGCGGCTGGACCCCGCTCGCGTCGTCGAGCCGCCCGAGCGCGTTCGCGGCCGCCATCCGGAGCTCCGGGCGGTCGGCCTTCAGCGCGCGGGCGAACTTCCGCGCGGTGACCCACTCGGCCTCGGCGTCGCCGCCGCCGCCCGTGAGCTCCTCAAGGAGCTGTTGGAGCGCTTCCTCGCCGATCGCGTCGAGCGCGTCGACCGCCGACCCGCGGACCTCTGGGTCGTCGTCCGTCGTCGCCGCGCGGAGCAGCCCGTCGACCGTCGCCTGATCGCTCTCCTCGCCGACTTCGCCGAGGAACTCCGCCGCCCGCCGCCTGACGGCCGCGCTGTCGCTGCCGAGCGCGTCCCGGAGGCGCTCCGCGTTCCCGTCCCGGGCGTGCTGGTACAGCGACATCAGCGCCTCCCGAACACCCGTCGTCGCTTGTCGATCGGTTCGTAGCGGTCGGTGCGGTCCGGGGGGACGCTCTCCGTCATCCCCAACACTAAGACGCCGTCGTCCGCCAGCGACGCCTCCAGCGTGTCGAACAGGGCGGCCTTGTGGTCCACGTCGATGTAGATCAGCAGGTTCCGGCACAGCACCACGTCGAACGGGTCGCGGGCGCCGTCGCGGATCAGGTCGTGCGTCTCGAAGTCGACGAGGCGCTTGACCGCCGGGCGCACCTGAAACGTGTCCTCGTCGCGCTCGACGTACTTGTCGGGGTCGGAGAGCGGCTCCAGCTCCTCGGCGATGTCCGTTGTGCGCGTCGTGTGGTAGACGCCTTCGCGGGCGTTTTCGAGGGCTTCCTCGCTGATGTCGGAGCCGAGCACCTCGATCCGCGACTCGTCGATCTCCGGGTCGTCCCGGGCCAGCATCGCGACGGAGTACGGCTCCCGGCCGTCTGCCGAGGGCGCGGACCAGACGCGGACGCGCCGCTGATCTGCGGTCCGCTCGCGGAGCACGTCCCGGAGCACGTCCCACATCTCCGGGTTTCGGAAGAACTCCGTCACGTTGATCGTGAGCGCGTCCATCAGCGCCTGCCGCTCGTCGGCGTCCTCGCGGAGTATCCGCTCGTACTCGGCGTGCGACTCCGTGTCGCGCCGCCGCATCCGCGCCGTGATCCGGCGGTCGAGGTACGACTCGTTGTAGTACCCCGGCTCGAACGGCACCGTGTCGTCGATCTGCCGGAGGACGCCTTCGAACGCCGTCTCGCCGTCGTCCGCCGACCCGCTCATAGGCTCACCACGTCGAGGACGGCCACGACGTCCCCGTCCCCGAGGACGGCCGTGCCGCTGAGGCCCGGCGTCCCCGAGAGCGGGCCGTCGAGGGGTTTGACGACCACTTCCTCCTGGTCTAGCACCGCGTCGCAGTGGAGCGCGACCTTGCGCGTCTCCTCGCGGATCCGGACGAGCATGCCGTCGTCGCTCGGGCCCTCGCCGGACCCGTCGGGCGCCGCGGGGTCGGCCGGGACGAACCCGTCGTCTCCCGGCTCGTCGGCCGCGACGCCGCCGTCGGCGGCTGGCGTCTCGGTCGGCCGTTCCGCCGCGGTCGGATCGATCTCGCCGAGACGTTCGTTCAGCCGGACGACGGGGTAGAGGTCGTCCTCGTGTCTGACGACCTCGTCGCCGTGGACCTCCTCGACGTCGTCGGCGCGGGCGACCTCCGCGATCGACTTGATCGGGATGCCGTACTCCGTGCCGCCCACGTCGACGAACATCACCTTCACGATGGCGACGGTGACCGGGAGCCGGAACCGGACCGTGCTCCCCTCGCCGGGCTCGCTCTCGATCGAGACGGAGCCGTCGAGGTCGCGCGCGGTCGTCCGGACCACGTCCATCCCGACCCCGCGGCCGGAGACGTCGGTGACCTCCTCCGCGGTCGAGAAGCCGGGGTGGAAGACGAGGTCGTACACCTCGTCGTCCTCCATCGCCTCGACCGCCTCGCGGCTCTTGACGTCCTCGTCGACCGCCTTCTCGCGGAGCTGGTCGGGGTCAAGCCCGCCGCCGTCGTCCGACACCTCGATGATCACGTGGTCGCGCTCGCGCTCCGCCGTGAGCGACACGTGGCCGGTCGGGTCCTTCCCGGCCGCTTCGCGCTCCTCGGGCGACTCGATCCCGTGGTCGACCGCGTTCCGCAGGACGTGGACGAGCGGGTCGCGCATCTCCGTGAGGATCGTGCGGTCCAGCTCGACGTCGTCGCCCTCGATCTCGAAGTCGATCCGCTTGTCGAGGTCCCGCGAGATGTCGCGGACGAGCCGCGGGAACGAGTCGGACACCTGCGAGAACGGGATGAGCCGCATGTCCATCGCCGTGTCTTGGAGGCTGGAGGCGAGCTTGTCGAGCTCGTCTAAGGCGTCCGACTCCGCGTCCGTCCCCTCGATCTCGCGGCGGAGCTTGATCCGGCTCGTCACCAGCTGCTCGACGAGCCCGTACAGCTCGTCGACCTGATCGACGTCGACGCGGATCGACTTGATCTCGTCGCCGGACTTGGAGTCGGTCCCGCCGGCAGACCCGGAGTCGTCCGACGGCGAACTGGAGTCGTCCGACGGCGAACTGGAGTCGTCCGACGGCGAACTGGAGTCGTCAGCGGACGGCTCGGCTTCGCCGTCGTCGTCGGACTGGTCGGGCTCGTCGTCCGCGTCGGCCGCGGCCGGCTCCGCCGCGCCTTCGGCGTCGATCTCGCCCGAGTCAGCGTCGCCGGGGTCGGCGGGTTCGGGCCCGGCGTCGCCCGACTCGGCGGCGGCGGACTGCTCGGGGGCCGCCGATTCGGCGTCCGGGTCGCTCGATTCGACCTCGGCGGCGTCGCCGCCGCCGACCGCGGCCGCCGTCACCGCCTCGACCTGCGTGAGCGCCCGGAGCCCCTCGGCGACGACCTCGGGGTCGGCGCCGCCGACGAAGGCGTCGAACCCCTCGTCGTACTCGCCGTCCTCCAGCGCCTCGGGCGCGGGGTCGGTGGCGTGCCCGTCGAACTGCTCGTCGAGGGCTTGGAGGACGAGCGCCGCGTCGACGCCCGGCATCTGGGCCTCGCCGACCGTCACGTCCGCGTACGCGACCGGGTCCGGGAGGTCGTCCGCGGCCGCCGGCGGCTCCGGCACCGAGATGTCGGGGGCCTCCCCGTCCGCGTCGGCTTCGGTTCCGCCATCATCGTCACCGCCGGCGTCGCCTTCGTCGGCCGCGGCATCGCCGGCGCCGCCGGCCGAATCGCCGTCTCCGCCGGCGTCGCTCCCGCCGACGGTGCCGTGCTCCTCCATCTCGCGCAGGCGCGATTCGAGGTCGGAGGGGTCCGTCGACACCTCGCCGGTGTCGGCGATCTCGTCGACCATCGCCTCGACGGTGTCGACCCCCTCGAAGAGGAGGTCCATCAGCTCGGGCGTCACCTCGCGGTCGCCCTGCCGGACCGCGTCGAGCAGGTCTTCGAGGGCGTGCCCGAAGTCGGAGACGCCCTCGTACCCCATCGCCGCGGCGTTGCCCTTCAGGGTGTGAGCGACGCGGAACACGTCGTCCATCGCCTCGGCGTCCTCAGGGTCCGCTTCGAGCGCGAGCAGGGCGTTGTTGAGGTCGGTGATCCCGTCTTCGGCCTCGGCGACGAACGCGGCGCGGTGGGAGTCCATCAGGCCTCACCCCCCACTATCGCGCCGGCGACGTCGTCGAGGTCGCACACCGCGTCGACGCTGCCCGTCTCGACGGCGCGCTTCGGCATGCCGTAGATGACGCAGGTGTCCTCGCTCTGCGCTAGCGTGTACGCCCCGGCGTCGGCCATCGCGCGGATCCCCTCGGCCGCGTCCGAGCCCATGCCGGTCAGCACGACGCCGACGAGCGGGTCGTCGATCACCTCGGCCGCGGAGCGCATCGTCACGTCCGCCGCGGGGGTGACAGTGTGGGAGTCGTCGTCTTCGTCGAGCTTCACCCGGAGCCGCCCCGACCGGTAGCTGTCGATGCGTGTGTGGCTTCCGCCGCGGGCGACGAGCGCCTCGCCGGCGCCGATCCGGGCGCCGTCGCTCGCCTCCCGCACGTCGTACGCTGAGGCCTCGTCGAGCCGGTTCGCGAACCGCGAGGTGAACGCCTCGGGCATGTGCTGGACGATCACCACGCGGCAGTCCGCCATCGGCAGCGCCGACAGCACGCGCTCGACCGCGTTCGGGCCGCCGGTCGAGGCCGCGATCACGACCGTCAGCGGGCCGTCGACGTCCGCGGCGTCCGCCTCCGACGCGGCGTCCGGCGAGCGCGACGCCGCGGCGCTCGGATCGTCACGCTCGCGGGTCGCGGCGTCGAGGTCGGCGTCCGCAACCGAGCGCACCGCCTCGACGAGCCGGTCCGACTCCCGCGAGACGCCGGTGGACACCTCGCCGCCCGGCTTCGCGAAGAAGTCGACCGCGCCCCGGTCGAGCGCCTCGAAGGTGACTTCTGCCCCCTCGTCCGTGTGCGCGGACAGCATCAACACCGGCGTCGGCGTCTCCTCCATCAGGCGCTCGACGGCTTCGAGCCCGCCCATTCCGGGCATCTCGACGTCCATCGTCACGACGTCGGGGCGCGTCTCGGCCACCACCGAGAGCGCCTCCTCTCCGTCCCCCGCCTCGCCGACGACCGCGACCCCGGCGTCGCTCAAGAGGTCGCTTATCAATCCCCGCATGAACGGAGAATCGTCGACGACCACCACCCGCGGCGACCCGTCCCGACCGCCGCGCCGATCCGTCGTCCTGCTCATACTCCACAGCGCGCCCAGAATCAGCATAAATCCACGGACCCAGTAATCACCCCTGATAATTCAGGGAACACGGTTATTTGTCGGTTCACCGCAGGTACGGGCATGGCAGCCACAGAGGCGGACGCCGAACCGACCAAGGTGCTGGAGTTCGGCCTGGGCGACGGGACGTACTGTCTGGACATCGGCGTCATCGACGAGATCGTCGACGCCGGCGAGCTCACGCGGATCCCCAACTCGCCGGACCACGTCGAGGGCGTCATGGACCTCCGCGGCCGGACGACGACGATCGTCGACCCGAAGACGCTGTTCGACATCGACGAGGCCGGTCCGCGGGAGCGGATCGTCGTCTTCGACGACGACGAGATCGACGAGGGCGGCACGGTCGGCTGGATGGTCGATGAGGTGTTCCAGGTTCGCGACGTCTCGCCCGAGGACGTCGATCAGAGCACTACCGTCGAGGACGAGGGCGTCCGCGGTATCGTCAAGTCGGACGACCGGTTTGTCGTGTGGGTCTCGCCGGACGTCGACGAGGCCATCGCAGGCGACCTCGACGACGTCGAGGCCGCGGAAGCGTAGCCGAGAGGGCGGAGCGAGCGCCGGGCGACCGCGTCGGCGACCCCGTCGGCGTCCGCCGGCGGTCGGTTCTCACGGGTGAGAACCGGGTGCCAACGCTTATCAGCCGTCCAACGGGTCCCTACGTATGCGCGTCTCAAGCGGCGTCCCGGGGTTCGACGACCTCGTCGACGGCGGGTTCCCCGAGGACCGCCTCTACGTTGTCAGCGGCCCGCCCGGGAGCGGGAAAACGACGTTTTGCTCACAGTTCGCGGCCCAAGGCGCTCGGAACGGCGAGGACGTCCTCTACATCAGCATGCACGAGACGAAGGACGGGATCCGCGAGGACATGAGCGGCTACGACTTCGGGTTCGACCGCGCGCTCGACTCCGACCGCGTCACCTTCCTCGACTCCTTCTCGTCGGACGGCCGGCGCTTCTTCGGGCTCCCCGGCGACCGCCGCGACCGCTCGGGGGTCACCAACCGGCTCACCGGGTTCATCAACTCCCGCGACATCGACCGCGTCGTCTTCGACTCGACGATGCTGCTGCGGTTCCTCTTAGACGACGACGAGGACACGATGATCCAGCTGCTCTCCTCGCTGAAGCGGACCGACGCGACGACGCTTCTGATCTCCGAGATGACCGACCCGAGCGCGTACTCCGAGGAGCACTACCTCGCGCACGGCGTCGTCTTCATGCACAACTACCTCGAAGACGAGGGGATGCGCCGCGGGGTCCAGGTGCTGAAAATGCGGGGAACGGACGTCGACACCGACATCCAAGACGTGGAGTTCACCGACGGCGGGCTCCGCGTCGGCCCGGCGGCGACGGTGACGCACTGATGTACGACCGCACGTTCGGCACGGAGTGGGACGACCTCGCCCGCGAGGAGGCGGTCGAGCGCGCCTTCGCGCTGGGCGTCGCGGCCGGCGTCGACAACCCCCGCCCGGAGGAGCTCGACCGCGTGCTGGAGACGTTCTCGGGGGGCTACGACCGGAGCATCGTCGAGCTGGCGTACGACGAGGGGCGAACGAAGGCGCTGGAGGCGAAGGCGGAGCGGGACGACCCGGAGGACGAGGCTGTCTGGTCGTCGCTCGTCGACGGCGCCGGCGCACCGCGCGAGTCTCCGGTGCCGGCCGCGCTCCCCGGGGCGATACGCGAACTGACACTCACCGACGGGCCGCGGGAGGGCCCGCCCTCGTCGCTCGACCTCCCCTCCATGCTTCGAAAGTGATCCCTCGGAAGGGTTTTACCCGACACACTCTCACGTCCACAAAATGACTGTGCTTCCCGACGCTGTCCGCGGTGCCGACAGCGTCCTCATCAGCGGTCCGCCGATGAGCGGGAAGTACGACCTGTTCAACCGGCTGCTCGCAGGGTGGTCCACGGGCCCGGTCGTGATCTCGACGGGACGGACCGCGGAGAAGGTCCGCGAGGACTACGAGGAGCTGACGGGGGCGGACGGCGACGACGTGGTCGTCATCGACTGCGTCACCCACGAGCAGGGCGACAAGCGCGAGGACACGCCGGCGACGAAGTACGTCGCCAGCGCCGGCAACCTCACCGACATCGGGATCAAGTTCACCGACATCGTCGAGTCCTCCGTGGGCCGCGACCGCGCAGTCGGCGTCTACTCGCTGTCCCAGCTGTTGATGTACTGGGAGCCAGAGCGTATCTACCGGTTCACCCGGGTAATGACCTCGCAGACCTCCGGCGAGGGGTGGCCGTTCGTCGGGGTCGTCGGCTCGACCGCCCACGACGAACAGGTCGTTCACACCCTCCACGAGCCGTTCGAGGTCGTCGTCGAGACCCGCGTCGACGACGACGCGCGGGAGTTCCGCGTCCGTGGCCGGGTCGGCCAGCCGTCGGACTGGGAGCCCTTCTGAGCCGGGAGCCGCACCGTGGCCCGAGATCTCCGCGGCTCGCGTCGAACCGGCCTCACCCCACCAGTTCGAACTCCGCGCCGATCGGGGGCGCGTCGACGAGCCCCCAGTAGACGAACCGGTAGGTGCCGTCGCCCAGCGGCGGGCAGACCTCCAAGTCGACGCCGTCGACCGCGTCGGCGATCGCCGACTCGGTCAACGTGATGTCCCAGGAGTACGCCGAACTCGTGTCGAGCGACGCCTCGGTCCGGGGGAGTTCGACCGCCTCGCCCGAGGTGGAGCCGCGGATGTCGAGCCACCCCTCCCCCGTCTCGCGCTGGAGCGAGTAGGTGGATTCGCCGAGCGTGGCGGCGGGAGCGTCGCCGGTGTTCCGGAGGACGAGCCGGAGCGACTGGCCGTACGTCTCGGTCGCTCCCTCCGTGGAGAGCTCAACGGTCGTCTCGTCCGTCTCGACGAGGGTCTCGGTGACCGACGCCTCGAACGGCTGACCGAGGCGGACGAACCCATCGTCGTCGCAGGTCAGCGTCGCCGGCGTTCCCTCCGGGCCCTGCGGTCCGTCGCCCGCCGCGAAGTCGAGACAGCCCGCCGTCGCGACGGACAGGGCGAGCGCGCTCCCGGCGAGCGCGTCGCGTCGCGTGTGGTCCATACGGGTCGAACGAACGCCACCGGCATGAACCGCACGCGTCGTCGCGGGAACGACCGCGGATGTCGGTCGAGCGACACGCGATCGGCCGAGCGGTTCGGAACCGCTTTGCCCTCGGCCGGCGGATGGCCCCGCATGGAGCTGTTCGGATCGAGTGGCATCCGCGGGGTCGCGCTGCGGTACCTCACGCCCGCGCTCGTCCTCGACATCGCGAAGGCGGCCGGAACGGTGTGGGACGCCGACCGCGTCGCCGTCGCGCGCGACACGCGGACCACCGGCGAGCTGTTCGCGAACGCGGCCGCGAGCGGCCTCGCCGCGGTCGGCTGCGACGTCGACCGCCTCGGCGTCGTGCCCACGCCCGCGGTCGGGAACTACTGCGAGTCGGCGGGGATTCCCGCCGTCCTCGTCACCGCCTCGCACAACCCGCCGGAGTTCAACGGCATCAAGCTGGTGGGCGCCGACGGCGTCGAGCTCTCCGTCGACGTGTTAGAGCGCATCGAGCGGCGCGTCCTCGACGACGAGTACGACCACGCCGACTGGCGGGCGGCCGGCGCGACGACGCCGGTCGAGGGCGCCGTCGACGACTACGTCGACCAGCTGACCGCCGCGGTCGACCGGGAGGCGATCGCCGACGCCGACCTCACGGTCGCGGTCGATCCCGGTCACGGCGCCGCCTCCGTGGCGTCCCCCCGTATCTACCGCGAGCTCGGCTGCGAGGTGCTGACCGTGAACGCGACGCCGGACGGGCACTTCCCCGGGCGCGACTCCGAGCCGGTCCCGGAGAACCTCGCGGACCTCTCGCGGCTGGTCGCGACCTCCGACGCGGACGTGGGGATCGCGCACGACGGCGACGCAGACCGTGCCGTCTTCGTCGACGAGCGGGGGCGGTTCGTCGACGGCGACACCTCCTTCGCGGCGCTGGCGGACGCCTGTCTCGAACCGGGCGACGCCGTCGTCAGCGCGGTCAACGTCTCCCAGCGGCTCGTCGACGTCTGCGCCGCCAACGACGCCGACCTCGAACTGACACCCATCGGCGCGACGAACATCATCACCCGGACGCGCGACCTCCACGACGAGGGGGTCAACGTCCCCATCGCCGGCGAGGGGAACGGCGGGCTGTTCTTCCCGCCGTACCGGCTCTCGCGGGACGGGGCGTACATCGGCGCGCGCTTCCTCGAACTGCTCGCGGCCGCGGACGGCGCGCCCGTCAGCGAGGTCGTCGCGCCGTACACCGACTACCACTTCGTGCGGGAGAACGTCGAGTACGCGGACGACGACGAGCGCGACGAGATGCTCTCGGCCGCCCGCGCCTACGTCGAGACCGCCGACGCGGAGCCGAACACGACGGACGGTTATCGGCTCGACTACGGCGACGCGTGGGTGCTGGTCCGCCCCTCGGGCACCGAGCCGAAGATCCGGATCTACGCCGAGTCCGCCGACGCCGACCGCGCCGAGCGGCTGGCGGCGGACATGCGCGTCGCCGTCGAGAGCGGGCGGTAGCGCAGGCTATTTGATACTCGAAACTGCGGTGGCGCGTGCCTGCGAGCGGCCGCCACCGGCGGCCGCGAGACAGCACGCGCGAGGGACGCGGCGACCGGAGCGAAGCGGAGGGAGCCGCGAGGTTGGGGAGGCGTGAGGCGCGGTCGCGGGGCTTTGGCGGTGATTGCCGGCGATCCGCAGTCGATTACTCATAAACGGTCGGCCGAGACTCTGGTGGGGCTCGCCGCCGATCTACCGGGATCAGGTTGTTAACCGACAGCCGAGACCTCGACCGCGGCCGCGACACGGGGACGTGTTTATAAGTAGCGTCAGTCCAGCGCCGCCAGCGCCTCGGCCGCCTCGCGAGCCGCTTCGAGGTGGTCGCGGGCGTGCCGCGGGTCGTCCGTCTCCTCGGCGGCGCGGGCGAACCGCGTCAGCGTCCGGGTCAGCGACGCGCGGGCGGCGCCGACGCCCTCGGCGTCGTCCGTCAACTGAGGCGGGGTGGGTCGCCCGGACTCGGGCGGTCGGGAGTCGGGCCGCCGCGGCTCGGGCCGCTGGGAGTCGGACTGCTGCGGCGGCGCTGACCCCTGCGGCGGCGCCGATCCCTGTGACTGCACGGCAGCCGAGCGGGAGGGCCGCGACCCCGCACTCTCGGTCGCACCGGACTCGGTCGTGGCGGAATCGGTCACACCGGAGTCGGCACCCACCGAGCCGTTCTCGGCGACGCCGTCCGCCGCGCCGGCGTCCACGTCCGGCGGGGCTCCCGTCGCCTCGGTGCCTCCCGCCGCGTCCGGCTCCGCCGCGGTCCCGGTCGCCTCGTTCGCCCCCGCCGCGCCGCCGGCCTCGTTCCCGCAGGTGGGACAGAACTCGCGACCGTCGTGACGGAAGATGGGGTCGCCGCACTCCTCGCAGTGGCGGTTCGTCATCGTCGCGCCCTTCAGGAGGAGCTCGGACATCCGCTGGGTGTGCTCGCGCTTCTGCTCGTCGTCCGCGAACTTCTCGCGGAGCTTCTCGCGTTCCGCCTCCTTGTCGAAGTCGTCGCTCATGGGCTGACGAACGTGGTTCGCGGGCAAAAGTCCGGTGGGCCCGGGACGAGCCGTGGCGGGAGCCGACGGGCGCCGTCGGCCCGCGGGCTCACTCCTCGGTGACCGTCCGGTCGTCGGGGTCGAGCTCGCCGCGGTGGATCTTCGCGCCGTCCTGCGCGACCTGTCGCCCCAGCACCGCGCACTTCACGCGCATCGGCGAGATGTCGACGCCGAGCATCTCGGTGACGTCGTCGGTGTCGAGCCCGTCGAGTTCGTCGACGTTCATCCCGTGGAGCCGCTCCGAGAGCATGCTCGCGGAGGCCATCGAGATGGCGCACCCGTCGCCCGTGAACCGCACCGCCTCGATCGTCTGCTCCTCGTCGTCGAGGTCCACGTCCATCCGGATCGTGTCGCCACAGGAGGGGTTCTCGCCGACGTGCGTGAAGTCCGGATCCTCGAGTTCCCCGTAGTTTCGCGGGTTCTTGTAGTGGTCGAGAATCTGCTGTCGGTACATGTCCGAGCCCAGTCCCATACTGGCGCACAGTATGCCGCTCCGGCTCAAAAGGGTTCCGTCGAGCGCGATCGTTTATAAATAGGTGAGAGTCAAACGACGAGTGAGTACGGAAAGTGCGGTGGCGCGCACCTGCGAGCGGCCGTCAGCGGCGGCCGCGAAGCCAGCACGCGCGAGGGAGGCGGCGGGCCGGCGTGGCGGCGCCCGCGCCGGTGCGTCCGCCGAGGCTGGGGAGGTGTGAGGTGCGGGGCCGAGCGGTACGGGGTGGCACTCGAAGGGGCAGTCGTGAGGCGGGCAAAGGCGGTGTACGTACCACAGCGACAGAGTGGAGCGACTGAGCGAGGAACGCAACGAGCGTGCGCCCGGCTCGCGACTGGGGCTTCGGTGGTGTCCGTCGGCGCCCCCCGGAACGAGTCCGGACCGACACATCAGCCTCGGTCAGGCCGCGTGCTCGTCGACCCACGCCGTCAGGTCGTCGCCCGAAATGAACCCGTCGGCGCGCCGCGCGACCGGCTCGCCGTCGACGAAGAGGACGAACAGCGGGACGCTCCGCACGTCGAACCGCTCGACCAGCGGCGGGTCGTCGCGGGGATTCACCAGGCCGACCGCCAAGTCGGCCTCGGCGCCGCGGGCCACGTTCCCGATCACCGGCTCCATGCTGGCACAGATGCCGCAGCCGTCGGTGTAAAACTCCACGAGCGCGGCGTCCGCGTCGGCGACGAAGGCGTCGAGAGCGTCCTCGTCCGCGAGCGAAACGGGCCGGTCGGTGCCGGACGATCCGGAGGAGGGCGCCTCGGAGGCGTTCGAGGCAGTATTGGACTCCATACGCATTATTGGGCGTCGACGGTGATAACTGCTTCCGTCGACGCGGTCGGCGTCGGAGAGAAGAGCGCGAGGGCGCGTCGGCGGGAATGACCGGCGTCGCTACGCCGGTTCGTCGGGCTCGGGCTCGGTCCGCCACCCGCCCTTCAGCGTGACGTACCAGACGGAGGCCCCGGCGAGGACGAAGACGGCCCCCATGTACGGGATGATCGGCAGCTCGACACCGACGAAGTCGAGCACGGTCCGGAGCTCGTAGACGATCACGCCGAAGATCGCGAGCGTCACGAGCAGCCCGCCGCGAGAGATGTCGACGCTCATCGGACCACCTCGACGAGCGAGGCCGAGAGGTCGGCGACGGCGCCGAACAGCGGGGCGGCCGCGTCCGCCAGCGCGTCGAATAGCGGCGCGAGCCACACCGGATAGGTGCCGACGCCCGGTCCGAGCAGTCCGCCGCGGTTGATGATCGCCGCGATCGGCAGCGCGTACGCGAGGACGACGAGCGTGAGCGCGATGCCGACCCACAGGCGGAGGTTATCGAGCACCTGCGGCGCGTCCTCCGCGCCGGAGACCGGACTGGGGAGCGGCTCCGCGAGCCCGGACACCTTCGGGTTCCCCATCGTCAACACGAGGTTCCCGAGGAAGAGGATCGTCGAGACGAAGAGCAGGGTCCCGCCGATCGCGATCTGGATGTTGAGCTCCTCGAAGCCGCCGAACATCGTCGGGTAGTCGAAGCCGGAGTACTCCGGCTCGGCGGTGCGTCGCGGGACGCCGAGGAGCCCCTGCGCGTGCATCGCGTTCGACATCAGCGCCATGCCGATGAACCAGAGGACGACCTGGAACAGCCCGATCTGGCTGCTGTAGATCGGCTTGTTGCTGATCTGCGGCCAGATCCAGTAGGTCCCGGCCATCATCGTCAGCGCGACCGCGGTCCCGACGGTGAGGTGGAAGTGACCCGGCACCCACAGCGTGTTGTGGATGAGGTAGTTGATGTTCATCCCGGCGTTGACCATGCCCGAGAAGCCGCCGGCCGCGAACATCAGGCCGGCAAGCATCATGCCGGTGAACTCCGGCTTGCGCCACGGGAGGTTCGTGAGCCAGCCTAACAGCCCGGTGCCGCCGCGCTGACGGGCGCCGTACTCGACGCTCGCGACGACCGTGAACGCGGTGAGCAGGCTGGGCAACAGCAGGAACATCGTGTTCGTCATCGAGATGAACTTGAACCCCTCGGCGATCCCCGGGTCGAGGTACTGGTGGTGGATCCCGACCGGCGTCGAGAGGAGAACGAACAGCACGAACACGACCCGGGCCAGCGGGTCGCTGAAGAGGCGGCCGCCGGCGATCTTCGGCAGGACGGTGTACCAGAGCATGTACGCCGGCATGAGCCAGAAGTAGACGACCGGGTGGCCGAAGAACCAGAACAGCGTCCGGGTGAGCGTCGGGTTCACCTGGTCGATGAAGCCGAGCGACCACGGGAGCAGGAATAGCAGGACGGAGGCGGCGACGGCGGACGAGGCGATGTACCACATCGTCATCGTCGTCAGCACCATGAACGTCTGGAGCGGGATCCGCTCGTCGGGGTGCTCGCGCCGCCACGCGAGGAACGTCCGGAACCAGTCGGCGCCCGCGATCCACGTCCCGACGATGAACACGGTGCGCCCGGCGTAGAACAGCGGGTGCGCCTGAAGCGGCGCGTAGAACGTGTACAGCACGTCCGCGCTCATGTCGATGGAATCGACGAACCCGGCGAGGATCGAGATCCCCGTGAGCGTCATGCCGGTCGCCATCAGCCCGTACCACGTCCACGTGATCTTGATGTTCAGGAGCGGCCGGTCCAGACTGCGCGTCAGCGCCCAGGTGAACAGCCCGACGAGGAAGAATATCGTGAAGCTGATCACCATGAACACGCCGTGCGCGGTGAGGACGGTGTAGTAGTCGGTCGAGGGGATGATCCGCGCGACGTCGGTCCGGTGGAGCGTCTGGATGATCCCGAAGATCGCGCCGAGCAACAGGGCGAAGAAGGAGCTCAGGAAGGCCGCGCGGACGACCCTCGCCTCGTCCGGGAACTTGTCGACGAACGTCTGTTCGGACTCGATGGCGGTGCTCATTCTGAGTCACCTCCGCGGCTCTCGAACTCCGACTGGCTCACGACGTGGAGCTTCCCCTCCATGACGTGGTGACCCGCGCCGCAGTACTCGTTACAGACGATCCCGTACTCCGTGGGCTCGTCGGTCTCGACCGTGATCTCCGAGACCTCGCCGGGAACGACCATCGTGTTCGCGCTCGTGCCGGCCACCTGGAAGCCGTGGATCACGTCCCGAGAGGTGACGTGTAACGTCACGGTGCTGTTCGCCGGGACGACGATCGGAGTCGGTTCGAAGCCGAACTGGTAGGCGACGACGTACGCCTCGTACTCGTTTTCGCCCACCTGCTCGACCCGGGGTTCCGAGAACCGCTCGTCCTCGTCGAGCGCCCCGGGGTCGACCGTCGACTGCGAGTCGGCGACCATCGCCACCCCGGGGCCGACGGCGCCGTAGGTCACGGTGCCGATGAGCGCGAGGATCAGCACGATGGACAGCGCCAGCCAGAGCTTCTCGTAGGCGTGGATGTGCACGTGTGATCACCCCACTACGACGAGGTCTCGGCCGAGGAACTCTACGAAGTAGATGTACACCCACGCGAGTACCAAGATTGCGAAGTAGATCCCGATGAGCGTGAGCGTGCCGATCGGGTCGAACTCCTCTCCCTCACCGCCGACGTCGTCCGTCGGAGCGTTAACTGCCTCACTTTGGCCCATAGACGGCCTTAACAACAGAGAGCCATATAAGATCTACCCGTTCTCGCACCCTGAAAACACGGGTGTTATATATTTCCGGCGAGCGCATGGTTACGGCATGGACTTCACGATCCAACAGGCCGTACTCCTCGTCCTCGGCGGACTCGTCCCCGCGGTGGTGTTCATCGCCGACCGGGCGGAGTTCGTCGTGGCGGTGACGCTGGTGAACGTCCTGCTCATCTGGGCGAGCCTCCGGATCGCGACCGGCGGGAGCCTGCCGGGATTCGCCGGTGACGCGGACGAGCCGGAACACGCGTAACCGGCCCGAACGCACCGCTGGACCGCCAGATGCGGCCGACTGACCGCCCGGTCCACCGAGTCCCCGCCGTTCCGCGCTTCCGACTCCCTCCCTGACCGCACGGAGTACCACTCGGCCGACGCCCGCGACGTCCGCCGGCCCGTTCTCTCGCGCCTCTCGCGCTCGCCCAGACCGGCGACGTTTTCTCCCGTCCCCTCGCACGGTGACGCATGCCAACCGAGATCCTGCTCACCAACGACGACGGGATCGACGCCGTCGGGATCCGCGCGCTCGCGGACGCGCTCTCTCGCGACCACGACGTGACGGTCGTCGCGCCCGAGAGCAACCAGTCCGGCGTCGGCGGCGCGCGCTCGTGGTGGGAGACGACGGTCGACT
>NZ_NEWI01000051.1:0-20162 GCF_002135005.1 Halorubrum sp. SD612
CCTCGGTCTCGTAGTGTTCGCCCGCGGCCTCGGGGATCTGCGTCCGGCCGACCAGGGTGAGGACGACGATCACGACGACGTACGGGATGGTCTGGACCAGCGTGTCCGGGATCGCGTACCCGAGCTGCTGGAGCCGGATCTGTATCGCGTCGAGGCCGGCGAATAGCGCGCCCGCGCCGAGCGTCCCGAGCGGATTGTAGTTGCCGAACAGGTACGCGACGATGGCGATGAATCCCTTGCCCTGGACCATCGTCTCGCCGGAGCCGACGAACTGCCCGATGGACAGCGCCAGCGCCGAGCCGCCCACTCCGGAGAGGACGCCCGAGAGCAGCACCCCGGCGTAGCGCACCTTCGAGACGGAGACGCCGACCGTGTCGAGCGCCTTCGGGTTCTCGCCCGCCGCGCGGAGGTGTTTGCCGAACGCGGTCTTGTTCAACAGCCACCACGAGCCGGCGGTCGCGAAAACCACCATCGTCGCCGAGTACTGCCACCCGACGCTCACGCCGAGGTTCGGCGTGTTGACGCCGCCGAAGAACACGGTCGACAGGAACGGCGCGAGCCCCAACGCGATGAGCCAGACGGCCAGCCCGGCGATGATCTGGTCGGCCTTGAACTCGATACAGACCACCGCGAACACCGCCGACAGGAACGTCGACGCCGCGATGCCGGCGAGGAACGCGATCGCGAGCGCCGGGACGCCGAGGACGGCGTTGCCCACGCCGACGACCGACGCGGCGTACACCGACACGAACGCCGAGATGATGAGGAGTCCCTCTAGGCCAATGTTGATGACGCCGGACTTCTCGGCGAAGATGCCGCCGAGTCCGGCGAGCACGATGGGCGCCGCGAGCCGCGCCGTCGACGTGGCGGTACTCGTCGAGAAGACGATGCCCGCGAGGTCGCCCGCCACGGAGTCGGGGAACGCGAGCCCGGACACGCCGAGCAGCGCGAGCATTCCGACGGTGCCGGCGATAAGCGAACGGACGTACCCCGACTCGCTCGCGCCTTCGAGGAGCGACGCCGGCGAGAGCGGGTTACGCATCGGCTTCACCCCCGTCGCCGCCGGCGGAGGCATCTGACTCCGCCGACGCCGCGCCGCCCGGGCCGCCCGCGGTCCCCCCGACGCCGGTGTATCGACCGATCATCCGGAAGAACTCCGGCATCGCGACGAACAGGATGATGAGCCCGCGCAGCACGGCGACGAGCTCCGTGGGAACGTCGGTCCGGAAGCCGATCTCCAAGGCGCCGCCCTTCAGGACCCCGAAGAGGAACGCCGCCGGGAGCACGCCGATCGGGTTGTTCCCGGCCAGGATCGAGACGGTGATCCCGTCGAAGCCGAGGTCCGGGATCGAGGCCATCCACCGCCCCTCGGACATCAGCACCCACACCGCGCCGCCGATACCGCCGAGCGCGCCGGACAACGTCATCGCCCGCACGGTCGTGAGATTCGCGTTCACACCGCCGTACTCGGCCGCGGCCGCCTGGACGCCACTCGTCCGGAGGTCGTACCCGAGCGACGTGTGCTCGACGAAGTAGTAGAGCGCGCCGATGAAGGCGATGCCCCCTGCCAGCGCGAGCAGCGCGAAGTCGGTGGACGGGGGGAACAGCACCGACGGGAACTGCGCGTATTCTGGGACGTAGCGGGTGGCGACCACCGAGGAGCCCTCGGCGCGGAACACCTCCAACACGAGCACGTACGCAACGTTCGCGGCGACGAAGTTGAGCATGATCGTCGTGATCACCTCGTTGGCGTCGGCGTACGCCTTGAGCGCGCCGGGTATCGCGCCCCAGAGTCCGCCGCCGACCGCGCCCGCCGCGGTCCCGACGACGATCAGCACGGCACCGGCGACCGGGCCGGCCGGGAGCAGGGGCGCGAGCGCGAGGACCGAGAGGGCGGTCGAGAGCGCCCCGACGACGAGCTGCCCCTGCGTGCCGATGTTGAACAGGCCGGCGCGGAAGGCGACGGCGACGGAGAGCCCGGTGAAGATCAGGAGCGTCGTCTCCGAGAGCGTCAGACCGAACGAGAGGTTGAACGGCGTCCACGCGGGGTTGAACAGCCCGGGGTCGCCGACGGCGAACGGGTACCCGAGCGCGCCGTTGAACAGCACGACGTACACCTCGATCGGGTCGTAACAGAAGCCGATCCCGGTGAGCGGCATCGTCCACGCCGCGGTCGAACACTGCGCGATCCGGCCGGAGACGAGCACGAGCGCGAAGCCGACGACGATCGAGAGGAGGATCGCGGCGACGCTGATGACGAGCCGCTCGGCGACGCTCCGGTCGACGAACGGGGCGACCACGCGGGCGAGGAGGGACTCCGTACGGTCCCCGTCGGGCGCCGAATCGCTCACGCGTCCACCCCCTCGTCGTCGGCCGCCCCGCCGTCGACCTCGTCCGGCGCGCCGCCGGCGTCGTGGATCGCCGCCCGTTCGACCGAGTCGTCGTCGAGCGACTCGCCCGCCATCAGCAGCCCGATCTCCTCTTCGGTCACGCTCGCGGGGTCGACGACTCCGGTGAACTCTCCTTCGTGAATCACCGCGAGCCGGTCGGAGAGCCCCTGTACCTCGTCGAGCTTCGAGGAGACGAGCAGGACCGCCTTCCCCTCGGCGCGCAGTTCGAGCAGCCGGTCGTGGAGGAACTCCGTGGAGCCGATGTCGACGCCGCGGGTGGGGTGGGCGGCGACGACCAGCTCAGGGTCGCGCTCGAACTCCCGCCCGACGATGAACTTCTGCTGGTTCCCTCCCGACAGCGACTCGGCCTCCGCGTCGGCGTCCGGCGGCCGGACGTCGTACTGCTCGATGACGGACTCGGCGTGGTCCTGCGCCGCGCCCCAGTCGAGCCGTCCGCCGCGCGCGAACGGCGGGTCGTGTTGGCTCCCCAGGACCCCGTTTTCGGTGAGGTCGTATGACATCACCAGGCCGCGCTCCTGTCGGTCTTCGGGGATGAACGCCATCCCGCGGTCGATCCGGTCGCGGCGGGTCTGCCCGACCATCGACTCGCCGCGGTAGCGGATCTCCCCGGACGCCGTCTCGCGCAGACCCGTGATCGCCTCGGCGAGCTGTGACTGTCCGTTGCCGTCGACGCCCGCGATCCCCAGGATCTCCCCGCCCCGGAGCTCGAAGGACAGGTCCGAGACCGCCTCGACGCCCCGGTCGTCCTCGACGCACAGGTCGGTCACCTCCAGCACGCGCTCGCCCGTCTCTCGGGGCGACGTGGCGGGGTCCATCAGCACCTCCCGGCCGACCATCATCTCCGCGAGCTCCTCGCGCGTCACGTCGGCCGCGGCGACGGTGCCCACGTTGACCCCGTCGCGGAGGACGGTGATGTCGTCGGCCGCCGACAGCGCCTCGCCGAGCTTGTGCGAGATGAAGATGATCGTCTTCCCCTGTTCGGTGAGCTCTTCGAAGACGCCGTACAGCTCCTCGACCTCCTGCGGCGTCAGCACCGCGGTCGGCTCGTCCATGATGAGCACCTCGGCGCCGCGGTACAGCGCCTTCAGGATCTCGACGCGCTGCTGCTCTCCGACCGAGATGTCCGCGATCGTCGCGTCCGGGTCCACGTCGAAGCCGTACCGCTCGCTCAGTTCGACGACGGCCTCCCGCGCCGCCTCCCTGTCGACGCGGAGTCCGCCCCAAGTCGTCGGCTCGTTGCCTAAGACGACGTTCTCCCACACCGTCATCGGGTCGACGAGCATGAAGTGTTGGTGGATCATGCCGACGCCCGCGTCGATCGCGTCCCGCGGCGAGTCGAACGACCGCGGCTCGCCGTCGAGCCGGACGGTCCCCTCGGTCGGCCGGTAGAGACCGTACAGGACGTTCATCAGCGTGGTCTTGCCGGCCCCGTTCTCGCCGAGGAGGGCGTGGACGCTCCCGCGCTCCACCGCGAGATCGACGTCGTCGTTCGCGACGACCCCGGGGAATCGCTTCGTGATACCGTCCAAGTGGACCGCCGGGTTCATTCACCCGTAACTCCGCGCCGGAGCCTAAAAGCGCCCGGATTCCGAGCTACTGCGCCCGGTCCTGTTCGTCGTCCGACCGGAACGAGGGACACTCCGTCGCCCGACCGGAAGCAAAAAAATTCCGCCGGCGGGGTTCGGTTCCGAGTCGGCGGCGCCGCGTTCAGTTGCTCGTCGTCTCCGGGACCTCGATGTTCCCGGCGATGATCTCGTCGCGCGCGTCGGCCACGGCGGTCGCGATCTCGTCTGGGACCTGGTCGCCGATCTCCTGCCCGTAGACGCACTCGACGCCGTTGGACTCCAAGCCGAGCGCGGTGGTCGACCCGCCCTGGTGATTGTCGTCGATGACGTTCGAGATCGACTCGTACACCGCGGTGTCGACGCGTTTCACCATCGACGCCAGGATGACGTCCGAGAACGACTCGTTGGAGACCGACTGGTCCTGGTCGACGCCGAAGGCGAACCGCCCCTCCTCCTGTGCGGCTTGGAACACGCCGACGCCCGTCGCGCCCGAGGCGTGGTAGACGACGTCCGCGCCGCTCTGGTACATCGACAGCGCCGCCTCCTGCCCGCCGGTGGGGTCGGCGTAGCTGCCGACGTAGCTCGTGGTGACGTCGACGTCGTCGGTCGCGTAGTCGACGCCGGCCTCGAACCCGGCCTGGAACCGGCGGATGACGGGGCTGTCGACGCCGCCGACGAACCCGACGGTCGTCGAGTCCGGGTCCGTCTCGCCGGCGCCGGCCGAGAACTCGGTCTCGGTCAGGCGGCCGGCGAGCACGCCCATCAGGAACGAGCCCTCGTGCTCGCGGAACAGGTAGTTCGCGACGTTCGGTTCGTCGACGACGGTGTCGACGATCATGAAGTCCTGGTCGGGGTACTCGGGCGCGGTCTGCGAGAGCGAGTCGCCCTGATTGAACCCGATCGTACAGACCAGGTCGTAGGCCGGGTCGGTCGAGCCGGCGTACTGCTGCTGGAACTGCTCGAACTCGCCGGCGCCGTCGGGCTCCGACTCGTCGTACGCGATGCCGAACTCCTCTTGCGCCTGGAAGATCCCCTGCTGGGCCGCGTCGTTGAACGAGTTGTCCCCCAGTCCGCCGTCGGAATAGACGATGCCGATCCGCGCCGGCACGTCGCCGTCGCCCCCGTCGCCCCCGTCACCGCTCGGGCCGCCGCTACACCCGGCGAGGCCGACGAGGCCCGCTGCGCTTGCCGCCTTGATGAACCGCCGCCGATCGAAGTCGGATGCCATCTCACTCGTACCCCCGTCGGAACGCGGCATAAATTCGTCGTTCTCGCGGTGTCGAGGTGGCACGTTCGTGGAGAGAAGCGGCCCGATTCCGGGGTATCAGTCGCCCGATCGCCGCCGTCTGATCCACGAACCCGAATCTCTCACGGTTCCGGACGGGGTGACGCGGGGTCGCCGACGCGTCCGCGACGGGGCGTCGGCGGTCGGACCGGCCGGCCCTACGCGTCCGCGACCGCGTCCTCGACCACGGCTTCGACCTCGGCGACGAGGGCGTCGACATCGTCGCTCTCGGCGTACACGCGGACGTACGGCTCGGTGCCGGAGGGCCGAACCAGCGTCCACGAGGCGTCGTCGAACTCCAGGCGGACGCCGTGGTCGGTGTCCACCGCGGCGTCGGGGAATGCGTCCGGCAACGCCGTCGCCAACCGGTCCATCGCCGGCTCCTTCGCGTCGTCGGGACAGGCCACGCTCACCTTTCGGTACGGGCGCTCGGTCACCGGGCCGCGGAGCGCGTTGAGCCCCTCGTCGGCGACGAGGCGCGCGAGCACCGCCGCGGAGGTCACGCCGTCGATCCAGCCGCCGAACGCGACGTGGATGTGCTTCCACGGTTCGGCCGCGAAGACGACGCGCGTGTCAGCGCCCACCTCTCCTGCGGCGCCCGCCTCGCCGACCGTGCCGGCCTCGCCGAGGGCGCCGGCCGCGCTGGCGTCCTCCCGGACCGCGGCGATCCCCTCGTGGAGCGCGCCGAGCCGGACGCGCTCGACGCGCCCGCCGGCGTCGCGGACGCGTTCGTCGATCCGACCGGAGGCGTTCGGCGTCGTCACGACGACGGGGTCAGCGGCGTCGCTCGCGCGGGTGTACCGCTCCGCGAGCACCGCGAGCACCGTGTCCTCGTGGACGACCTCGCCGTCCGCGTCGACGATCACGATCCGGTCGGCGTCGCCGTCGTGACCGATACCGAAGGCGAACCCCTCGGTCTCGTCCGCGTCGCCGTCGCCTCCCGCTCCCCTCCCGTCGTCGGCCGGCCGTCCGGGGTCCTCGACGCCCTCGTTGGCGTCGGCGACGAACGCGCGCAGGTCGGCGAGCGTCTCCGGGGTCGGCTTGCTCCCGCGGCCGGGGAAGTGGCCGTCGACGTTCCCGTTGAGCGTGACCACGTCGGCGCCGAGTTCGCGGAGGACGGTCGGCGTCGCGGGCGCGCTCATCCCGTTGCCGCAGTCGACCGCGACCCGGAGCCCGTCGAGGGGCGCGCCGAACCCCGCAGCGTACTCGCGGACGGCGGCGAGGTAGTCGCCGAGCGGGTCGGTTCGAGTCGGCTCTGTCCACTCGTCCCACGGAGCGACCGGCTCCTCGTCGGCGACCCGCGACTCGACGGCGCGCTCAGCGTCGCGGTCGAACTCCGTCCCGTCGCGGAACAGCTTGATACCGTTGTCCGTCGGCGGATTGTGGGACGCGGTGAGCATCACGCCGTAGCGCCCCCGCGAGGCGTACGCGAGCGCTGGGGTCGGGAGCTGCCCGGCGCGGCGGACGGCGACGCCGCCGGCGGAGAGACCGGCCTCCATCGCGGCCGCGAGCGCCGGGCCGGTCACCCGCCCGTCGCGGGCGAGGACGACCGTCGGCTCGGGCGTCGACGCGGCGGTCGAATCGTCGGTACGCGATCGGATCTCGGCGCCCACGGCCCGCCCGACGGCGAGCGCGAGCGACGGGGTGACGCGGTCCTCGACGCCGCCGCGGATCCCGGCGGTTCCGAACAGGTCCATGTCGCCTACGTCGGCGCGCGGGAGTTAGTAGGCGTCGGTTGCGGGCGCGGGTCGGTCGGCGGCCGGTCGGTCGCGGGCGGGTCGTTTAACAGGCAGCGCGCCGCACCACCGACCGATGACCGACCGCGTTCGAGCGCACGTGTTCGTCTCGGGCCGCGTCCAAGGCGTCTACTACCGGGCGAGCACCCGCGACGCCGCCCGCGAGAAGGGCGTCGACGGCTGGGTGCGGAACCTCGACGACGGCCGGGTCGAGGCCGTCTTCGAGGGTCCGGAGGGAGCCGTTCGCGACATGGTGGCGTGGTGTGAGACCGGGAGCCGGGCCGCCGAGGTCGACGACGTGGACGCCGAGTACGGCGCGCCGGAGGGGGAAGACGGGTTCGAGGTCAGGCGGTGAGCGGGCGTCGGCGCCGCCCGACCGTCTCAGTCGTCGCGCGCCAGCGCGGCGGCGTCGCCGGGGGGCTCCCGGACGCCGAGCTCCTCTAACGCGCGCAACACCACGATCGCCTCAACCACGTCGCGCTCCTCTGTGTAGGGATCGTCGACCGCGTCGAGCGTCGCCTCGGCCTCGGATGCCAGTCGCGTCTCCAGTTCCGTCTGGTCCGTCTCGGCCTTCGTCGCCGACAGCAGCGCCTCGTGGTCCTCGCGGAGGTCGAGGGAGACGTGCGCCGCGTTACACCGCGAGAGCGGGTGCGCGTCCATCTCGACGGCGAGGTCGCTCACGAGGTCCCAGTCGTCGGCGCAGAAGCGGAGCGTCACGGTGCCGACCACGTCGCGCCACGCGATCGGCTCGCCGTTCTCCATGAGCCGGAGCGCCCGCGGCGGCACGGCGATCCGGGTGTGGGTGTCGTCCCGGCCGCACAGGCAACAGGGGGTGTTCTTCAGTCCGGCGTACACGGCGTCACGTACGCGCCGGAGAATGGTGTGCGTTTCGGCGGCGAAGCACTTTCCGCCCGCGCCGGGAGCGCCGTCGCCGAATCGAGGTCACACAAAACACATACGCCGTCGGAGGATCGGAACAGGTGATGAATCGCCCGTCACCCGAACTCCTCGCGGCCCTCTGCCTGTTCGTCGTCGGAGTCGGGGTCGTCACCGGCGCTGTCGCGGGCGCGACGGACCCGGCCCCGGTTACGTACTCGGTGGATCGAACGGACAGCGAAGTCCACCGCTACGCGGACCTCTCCGGGGCGGCGCGGGACGTCGTCGACGCCGGCGCCGATCGCGGTGAAGCCTCGGTCAAGGCTGCCGGCGATCGCGACGAGGTCGCCGTCGACGACCTCCCGTCCGAGTTCCGGTCGGGGGGTTGGAACTTCGTCAG
Source organism: Halorubrum sp. SD612 (assembly GCF_002135005.1). Lineage (NCBI taxonomy): Archaea > Methanobacteriati > Methanobacteriota > Halobacteria > Halobacteriales > Haloferacaceae > Halorubrum > Halorubrum sp. SD612. The sequence continues at coordinate 8,274 of NZ_NEWI01000051.1, forward strand.
GGACGGCGGCGAACTGGCGTGTTTCTTCTCGACGGACGACGCCGAGTCCGGAGACGTCAGCGTCGCGTTCGCCGACTGCGAGGGGTTCGCCTTCGAATACGAGGACCTCTCCGAACGGGGACAGCGCTTCTTCACGGTGGCGGCGGACTCCGACGACGGCAGCGTCTCGATCTCGAAACCGGTTCCCTCGGGATTGGACGTCGCTCCGGGAGACACCGGGATCGACATCGAGGAGGCTCCCGAGGAGGGAGGCCTGTACTACGTGTTCGCGAACGGTCGCGTGTACGAGTTCAGCGTCTACGGACCGGGGCCGCTCGGCGGGTTCGGCGAACTCATCTACGCCGTTTTCGTGTTCGGCCTCGGTCTCGCCCTCATCGCCGGCAGCGCGTACGGCTATCGGGTCTCGGCGGTCCACGCGCCGGCGGCCGCGGCGGTCGGTGCGAGCGTGTACCTCGTGCCGCCGCTCGTGGAGGCCGCCGGGCTGCTCAGGTGGTCGATACGACTCGACGGGTACACCCCATGGGGGGTCCCGCTCGTGATCGCTCTCGCGGTGGGCGGGGTAGCGTACATCATCCCGGACCTGTACGCGTTCGCGCGAAAGTACGTGTGAGAGCGACGCAGCGGCTGCGCGACGCGGCGGCACGATTTACAAACCGATGAGCCTGCCAGCGCCGCTCATCGATTTGTGAGGCGGTGGCGCGTGCCTCCGAGCGTCCAACGGACGCGAGGAGCACGCGCGAGGGAGTCGGCGGGCCGGAGCGAAGCGGAGGCCGGCCGACGAGGCTGGGGAGGTGTGAGGCTGCGGTGCTGTACGGGGCGGGACTCAAGGGGGCAGTCGCGAGGGCGGCGCAGGCGACGCAAGCACCGCAGGGAGCGAGCAGCGCGAGCGGCCGAGGAGCGCAGCGAGCGTGCGCCGCCCTCGCGGCTGGGGCTTTGGAGGCCTTCATCGACGATTCGCTGTTGGTAGTTTATAAACAAACAGCCTGGGAACGGATGTCTGTTTATAAACGAAATCCACTCCTGCTAACGCACGCTTACGCGTCGCACTCGGCGAGCCACTCCTGGGCCCACTCGTCGATCTCCTCGAAGACGGGGGCGAGCGACTCGCCTTTCGCGGTCAGGCTGTAGTACGTCGCCACCGGCGAGTCCTCCTCTAACCGCCGGTCGACGAACCCGGTCTCTTGGAGGTCGTCGAGCACGCGCGAGAGCGTCCTGGCGTTCGCGTCGGTCTCGCGTTTGAGCTCGTTGAACCGCGCCTCGCCGTTCAGCAGCTCGTGGAGGACGACGAGCCGCCACTGCGAGCCGATCTGCTCGATGGAGTCGACGACGGGGCATGGGGTCTCGGGCGCCGTCGCCTCGCCAGCCGCTTCAGCCCCCGAATCAGTCGTCTCCGCCGCCTCCGCCGCGGAAAGATCCTGTGATGACATCGGTGTTACCTACTAACTCTATTGTCCGGGAAACGATAAATAGGTTACGTCCGTATAGCAGGTTACACGATGTTAGCTGAAACCGCGACGTTACCACTCCAGTTCGACACACCCCTCGCGGGCGAACTCTTCCTGCTCGGCCGGATCCTGTTCGGCGCGACGCTCGCGTTCATGGGGCTCAACCACTTCATGGACCTCGAGACGATGGCCGGCTACGCCGAGTTCAAGGGCCTCCCCGCGCCGCAGTTCTCGGTGATCGCCTCGGGCGCCGTCCTCGTCCTCGGCGGACTCGCCGTCGCCGCGGGCGCGTTCCCGGTCCTCGCCGGGGGCTCGCTCGCGTTCTTCCTCCTCGTCTCCGCCGTGACGATGCACGACTTCTGGTCGGTGGACGACCCCGAAGAGCGGCAGAATGAGATGACGAGCTTCCTGAAGAACGTCTACGGCGCCGGCGCCGCGCTGGCGTTGCTCGCCGTCGGCGGGGCCGCGTGGCCGTACGCGGTCGGCGTCGGGCTGTTCTGAGCGCCGTTCGAACCGACTGACCGAGCCGACCCCCAACCGAATTGTCCGGCGACTGGCGTATCCGCGTTTCGAACCCCCAGTACGACTAACTACTCTCCCGACGACCGATCACGCGGACCATGACCGACGCGCCGCCGACGACGGGACTCCACCACGTCACGAACATCTGTACCGACATCGAGGAGACCGCGGCGTTCTACGAGGACGTGCTCGGCTGGCACACGGTCAAGCGGACGCAGAACTACGACGACCCCGGGACGCCGCACTACTACTTCTCGTCGACTCCGGAGGGCGAGCCGGGCACCAACGTCACCTACTTCGAGTACCCGAACTCGCAGGGGACGCCCGGCCCGGGCGCGAGCCACCACTTCGCGTTCGGCGTCGAGGACGAGGCGACGCTCCGCGAGTGGAGGGAACACCTCGAGGCCCACGACGTCCGCGTCTCCGAGGTGAAAGACCGGACCTACTTCAAGAGCGTCTACTTCACCGACCCCGACGGGCTCGTCTTCGAACTCGCGACGCGAGGGCCGGGAGTCACCCGCGACGAGGACGAGCCCGGCGGCGAGGTCATCGACCCCTTCGAAGCGGGTTACGAGAACTGAGGCACGGGCGCCGCCCGGATTACCCTCCCTCGACGAGCGCCGCGAACTTGTCGAGCGCGCGTCGGCAGACGGGGACGTACGGGGCCGCGACGAGCGGGACTTCGATCACCGCTCGACACCGACCCGGATCCTCCGGATAGCGGTCGACCCGGTGGCCCGTGGCCGGAACCCCGGCGACCCGCCAGTCCCAGCGGAGGCGCGTCGCGGCCGTCACCCGGAACGGAACCCAAGCGTCCGCGACCCGGACCCGTCCGGTCGTCCCGGTCTCGACGTACCGATCGGTGCTCTCCACGCCCCCCACGGACGGGCTCCAGTCGGGCCACCGTCGCGTGTCGCGGAGCGCCGTCGCGGTCCGCTCAGGCGGGGCGTCGATGTCGCGGCCGACCGCGAGCGTCGTCCCCTCTCGGACCACCGCGGTTTCGCTGTCGCGATCGGAATCTCCCAACACGTCGCGTCCTCCAGCGGCGGCGTCCCTCATCGCTGTGATCCTCCGCTCAGATCCGAACGCACATCCGATACCTGGGGCATAAAACAGAGGCAATACGCAATTCGTCCACTTTTTGCGCTATCGTGGCACAGAGCCATATTAATACCTTATATGGTATGAGGACTCATTATCTCTTTCCACGAAGGGTTAATACAGAGGTCCGGGGTATTGGGAGTCAATATGGCAAGCGATCGCGACACCATGAAAGACGTCTCGCACACAGCACCGAACGACACCTCCGCGGACGCGGTCTGGGAACGAGGGCGAGGACCGGTCGAGGAAGAGGAAGAAGAGTAGCGCGAGTCGACCGTTTTCTCTCGTCGGGCCGGCCCGTCCCGGTCTTCGTCGCCGGTCCGACTCGTTGAGCGCGTCCTCTCGCCGCTCAGTACGCTGTTCGACGGGATCACCCGTCGGATGAACGCGTACATCAGCGGCGACGGGAACGTCGAGAAACCTTACACGGAGTGACGGACTACCGGACGGAGCGATCGGCTACCGAACGGAGTCGGGGGCTCGGCCGACCGTCGTTCGTCGCGCTCGCTCGCCCTCCGGTGTCCTCGCCGTCGCCGCGTTCTCGGGGCCGATAACCGCGGGCGTGGCTTTAACCCACGCGCCGGCGGAGGCGCAGGCATGATCGAGGTGTCGGGGCTGCGGAAGACCTACGGTGACTTCGCGGCCGTCGTCGACAGCGACTTCTCCGTCGACGACGGCGAGGTGTTCGGGATCGTCGGCCCGAACGGGGCCGGCAAGACGACGACGCTGAAGGTGATCGCCGGTCTCGTCGAACCGACCGACGGCGAGGTGACCGTCGCCGGGTTCGACGCCTCGGACCCCGAGATGCGTCGCCACCTCGGGTTCCTGCCCGAGGATTCGCCGCTGTACGAGGAGATGACCGCGCGGTCGTACCTCCGCTTCTTCGCCGACCTCTACGACGTACCCCGGGAAGTCGCCGACGAGCGGATCGAGGCCGCGCTCGACCGGTTGGAACTCGACCACCGGGAGCGTCGCCTCGGCGACGTCTCGAAGGGAATGAAACGCAAGGTCGCAATCGCGCGCTCGCTGGTCAACGACCCGGACGTGCTGGTGTACGACGAGCCCGCGTCCGGGCTCGACCCGGTGACGACCAACTCCGTGCTGGCGTTCACCCGCGAACTCCGCGAGACGGGGAAGACCGTCGTCTTCTCCGCGCACAACCTCTACCACGTCGAGTCGGTCTGCGACCGCGTCGTGGTGATGAACGAGGGGCGGATCGTCGCCCGCGGGAGCGTCGACGGGATCCGCGAGCGACACGGCGAGACGACCTACCGCGTGTTCACTGACGTCGAGCCGACCGCGACGCCGCCCCTCGACGACCTCGACGCGACGCCCGAGGAGGTCGGCGACCGGTACCGCACGGCGGTCCCGAGCATGGACGCGGTCGCGGCCGTCCGCGAGGCTGCCGCCGACGCCGGCGGCGAGGTCGTCGACATCCGGAGCCGCGAGCCGAGCTTGGAGGACGTGTTCCTCGACATCGTCGGCCGGCCGATGCCCGGCCGCTACACCGGCGACGGGCTCGACGACGGCGAGGTCGACGGGCAAGAGCCTAACGGGCCGGAAAACGACCGATCGACCGACGGAGCAGAGCGGGAGACGGCGGCGACCGCGACGGAGGCCACCGAGTGACCGACCGGCTGCGTCGCCTCGGTCGACGGCTCGCCGTCGCCGGCCACCGAGTGCTTCGCGTCGCCAAGTGGGAGTCGGCGCGGGCGTCCGGCGGCGTCGACCGCCGGACGCTCGCCGCGGGCGTCGCCCTGCTTCTCGTCGCCGGCGGCGTCGTCGGGGTCGGCGTGGCCACCGGCGTCGCCGGCCTCGACGTCGACCAAGACGTGTACCGGGTCGGCGTCGACGCCGGCTCGCCGTACGCGGAGGCGATCGAGGAGGAAGCGTCGCTGCGACCGGTCCCGGCCGAGACCGCGTCGCTCGGCGACTCCGCCGACGCGGTGGTGGTGACCGTGGTGCGGCCCGGTTCCGTCGACGACGGGGCGATCGATCCGGCGGACGTCGACTCGGTCGTCGTCCGCGCGACCGACACGCGGAAGGGCGAGGCGGCCGCCGCGTCGGTTCGCGAGGCGGTCGAGGCGCACAACGAGCGGCTGCTGCGCGCCGAGCCGAACCGGACCGCGGCGTTCCCGGTCACCGTTACGCTCCGGTACGTCGGCAGGACGACCGGGTTCGACGACGGCGCGACGCTCGGCGGGAGCGACGGCAGTCGGACGGGCGATTCAGGCGGCGGGAGCGCGAGCGACGGGGACGACGGCGGCACCGCGGCCGACGGCGGAACGGACGGCGACGGCACGGAGACGAGCGGTTCCGGGTCGGACGGGGACTCCGCCGGCGACTCCGGTGGGGCCGACTCGGGCGACGGTTCCTCCGGAGACGCGTCGACCGACGGGGAGTCCGGCGGCGGGTCCGCTCCCGACTCGGGAGCGGGCGCAACCGCCGACCCGGGCTCTGATGGCGGCGAGACGGGATCGGACGGGGAGGGCGGCTTCGCGATCCCGTCGATCGGCGGCGGGGCGTTCGGCGCGGACACGACCGGTTCGCCCGCCTCGATCACGGCGCCGTTCCCGTTCACCTCGCTGCTCTTGGCGTTCGTCTTCCTCGTACCGATGAACTTCCTGATACAGGCGTACGGATCCTCTATCCTCGACGAGCGGACGAACCGTCGCGGAGAACCACTGCTCGTCACGCCGCTCGCGCCGGCGGAGATCGTCGCGGGCAAGACGCTTCCGTACGCGGCGGCCGCCGCGGTCGTCACGACCCTCATCGCGCTCGTGATCGGCGGCGGACCGCTCTCCGTGGTGGCGGTGGCGCCCGTCGCGGCGACGTTCCTCGGGGCCACCTTCGTCGGCGCGATGTTCGCGCGGTCGTTCAAGGAACTCACCTTCGTCACGGTTGGCGTGAGCGTCCTCCTGACGACCTACGCGTTCGTCCCGGCCATCTTCACGAACGTGACGCCCGTCGCGCTCGTCTCGCCACTGACCCTCGTTGTCTTCGACCTTCAGGGCGAGGCGGTGTCGGCGGGCCAAGTTCTCTTTTCGACCGCGCCGATGGCGGTCGGGGCGACTCTGCTTTTCGGCCTCGGGCTCGGCGTCTACCGCGAGGAGGACATGTTCTCCCAGAAGCCCGTGACGCGGAAGTTCCTCGACGCGCTCGCGGTCCGGCTCTCGGCGGTGCGGACCGGCGGCGGACCCGGCGGCGTCGGGGGCGCGCTCTTCGACCGCGAGCGGCTCCGCGCGCTCGGTTCGGTCGCGTTCCTCACCGCCTGTACGATTCCCTTCGTGTTCGTCGCGGAGCTTCTGGCCGTCGCGGTGCTGTTCGCGCTGCCGGTCACCGTGTCGATCCCGGTGTTGCTCGTGACGATCGCGTTCATCGAGGAGGTCGCGAAGAGCGTCGCCCTGTACGCCGGGTTCGAGCGCGGCGTCTTCGAGCGGAGCGACCGCGTCGCGCTCGCGGTCGGCGTCGCGTCCGGGACCGGCTTCTTCCTCGCGGAGAAGGCCACGGCGGTCGTCCAAGCGGTCGGGCTCACCGAGCTCTTCCTCGGCCGCGCCGCGTTCGCCGACGTGGCCGGGCTCTCCGGGCTGCCGCCGATCGCGCTCGTGGCGCTGTTCTTCGCCCCGCTCGTCCTCCACGTGACCGCGACGAGCGCGGCCAGCCTCGGCGCGAGGAGGGGCCGGACCGCCTACGCCCTGACGCTGACGCTGGCCACGCTGGGGCACGCCGCGTACAACGTCGGGGTGGTGAGCCTTGGATAGCCGCGTGACGATCGCCGGCCGGGAGCTCGCGGGGCTCCGCGCCGAGAAGACGATCCTGTTGGCGATCGGGATCCAGCTGTTCATCGCCGCGTTCTCGTCGTTCCTCGTCGTCGGGCTCGTCTCGATGTACGACCCGGGCGCGCTCGACGGCGCGCAGATCGAAGTCGCGGCCGCGGGCGACGCGGTCGACGACCTAGAGCGCGCCGCGAGCGAGGTCCCCGGCGCCTCGGTCACGCCCTACGACGACGCTGACGCCGCGCGAAGCGCCTTCGAGCGGAACGCGGCCGACGTGGTGGTGGTCGCAACTCGCACGGAGTCGGGGCGGGTGTCTGCCGCCGTCACCGCCCCGGACGCCACCGTTGAGACGACCGTGATCGTGGTACAGCTGCGCGAGCTGCTGCGAACCTACGAGCTGAACGAGCGTGAGCGCCGCGCCTCGTACCTGGAGGAGTCGCCGCTGCCCCTGCCCGACCGGAGCGACACTAGCCCGTACTTCACCTTCACTTACACCGTGTTGATCCCGCTCTTAGTCTTCCTCCCGGTGTTCATCTCGGGCTCGCTCGTCGTCGACTCGATCACCGAGGAGTTGGATCAAGGGACCATGGAGCTGCTCCGGGTCGCGCCCGTGACGCTCGCCGAGATCGTCGACGGGAAGGCGGCCGCGGCGATCGGGATCGCCCCCGCGCAGGCGCTGCTGTGGCTCCTGCTGTTGGAGGCGAACGGCACCGCGGTCGCGAACGTCGGCCCGATCTTGGCGCTGATGACCGCGCTGACGACGCTGGTCGTCGCCGTCGCGGTGGGCATCGCGGCGGTCGCGCCCGACCGGCGGGCGGCGCAGCTGCTCTACTCGGTCGCGGTCCTCGTGCTGTTCGGCGGCGCGACGGCGATGGCGGGCGGCCCCGCGAACGCGGTCGCCAGATTGGCGATCGACAGCGCGGGCGCGACGACGGGCGTCCTCGTGGTTGCGTACGCCGCCATCGCCGCGGCGGCGTACCTCGGCGTCCGCCGCGTCGTCTCGGTCGACGGGCTCGGACGCTGAGGGGGCGGATCGCTTCGGGCTCGGCCCGTTGTGCGGCCCGCCCCCCGAATCGATCAGTCGGCGAAGTGATCGCCGAACCGCTTCGCTGTCGGGAGCCGCCAGCCGCGGGCGACGGCGACGAGTCGGAGGCCGACCGTCACCGCCGCGCACGCCGCAGCGGCCAGTCCCGCGGGCCCGCCGAGCGTGCCGACGGCCCAGTACGTCGCGCCGCCCAACACGGCGCAGCTCGCGTAGAAGTCTTCGAAGAGGATGAACGGCGAGCGGTCGAGGAGGATGTCGGCGAGCGCGCCGCCGCCGACGGCGTTTATCGTCGCGACGGCGACGACGCCGAACGCGGACACCCCGGCGTCCGTCGCGACGATGGCGCCGGCGGTGGCGAACGCGGCGAGCCCGACCGCGTCCGCGACGAGCGTCACCGGGTGCTCGTCGGGCGAGGCGAGCCACGCGCTCAGGCCGACGGCGAGGGCGACGCCGATCAGCCCTAGGAGTATCTCCGTCGGCGAGCGCAGCGCGAGGGGGACGCGCGCGACGAGGAGGTCGCGGGTGACGCCGCCGGCGAACGCCATCGCCAGCCCGACGACGGCGACGCCGAAGAGGTCGAACTCCTCGCGGACCGCCTTGCTCGCGCCGACCAGCGCGAACGCGACGAGCCCGACCGTGTTCATCACCGCGAACGGGTCGCCGAAGAGGACCGCGAGAGCGCCGCCCGTCATCCGCCGAACGCCCCGAGGCTGGACTGGAGTTCGCGCTCCGGGACGGCGTCGGTCAGCTCGTAGCCGACGAGGTCGCGCGCGTCGACGGCGTACGTGGAGCCGCCGCGGTCGAGTACGATCACCCGCCCCTTCCAGCCGCGGACGGTCCCCGCCGCCATCGTCTCGGCGACGGGCCGGTCGTCGAGGCCGAGCCCGTAGTCGAAGTCGAACCGCGCTATCGGATCGAACCGGTCGAGGAGCGCCTCCCACGCCGCCTCGTCGACCGCGCGCCCGAACCCGTCGAGCTTCGTCGGGACGCGGACGCGGTCGACGAGGTCGTCCCCGGCGGCCAGTTCCGCCTCGACCTCGCGCGCGATCCGGCCGTTCGGGAACGTCCGGATGTGGGCCGCGCGGTCCGCGCCCTGCTCCCGGAGGCGGGTCCCGAGCCGCCACTCGCGGGTGACGCCGACCTTCAGTACGTCCGGCGCGAACGCCGCGAGGTACATCGCGTGCGTCTCGTGGCAGTCCATCTCGTCTTTCAGACACGTCCCGGTACACCGGGCACACACCCAGACCCCCGAGTGGTCGTCGCAGTACGGTGCGTCCGCGGCGTCGCAGGCGACGTGGTCGCCATCGTGGACCGTTCCCGCGCAGCGGCGCTCGCCGAGCCCGAACGCGAGTTCGGTGCCCGGGCTCGCGTCCACGTACTCGACGCTCCCGCCGCTCGCGACGTAGAGTCCGCCGCCGATCGGGCCGCTCGTCTCGACCGTCTGAGTGCCGTCCGCCCCCGGCTCGGCCGAGTCGCGCGCGACGTCCGTCTCGTAGCCGACGACCTGCACGCCGAGCGGTACGCGAAGCCGAGGCTTATGAGCTTCGTCGGGCCCGATACCCCCTCGAATCGGATTTTATAAGTGAACTCGGCGTCGCCTCTCGGGCATGCGCACGGCAGCCCTCCCCCCCGTCGTCGCCGCGGTCGTCGCGCTCGCGGTCAGCGGCATCAGGCGCCTCGCGCCGATACTGCTCGAGTCGTCGGTCTCGCTGCCGTCGACCGAGGCGCTCTCGACGTACCTCCTGAGCGCCCGGTTCACGGCGTTTTTGCTGGTGTACGGGCTCCTGTTCGGCGTCGCTTTCCTCGCAGGACTGCGCGACGCGGACGCCTCCGCGGCGTCGACCGCGCTGGCGACGGGCGCGAGCGCGACCGCCGCGTTCCTGCTCGGCTCGGCCGCCGTCCTCTGGTACCTCGGTCCGGAGCGCGGCCCGGTCGCCACCGCCGTCTTCGCCCTCGGCGCGAGCCTCGGCGTCGGGATCCAGTTCGCGGTCGTCGCGTACGCCGGGGTCGCGCTCGGCGAGAGCCGCGGCGACGGGCCGATCTCGACGCGCCCCTGACCCTACTCGTCCGCCTCGCCCGCCGCGCCGCCGTGGACCGCGGCGTCGACCGCGGCCGCCAAGCGCTCGCGCGTCCGGTGGCTGGCCTCCGCGTCCGTGTCGACCTCGATCAGGTGCGAGCCCGTCGCCTCGTGGGCCCGGCTGACGGCGGCGGCGAGGTCCTCACCGACGACATCCGCGCGCTCCGCAGGGGTGTCGCCGCGGTCGGCGTGCGCGTCGGGCCGGGCATCGATCCGGACGTGTTCGAGGCCGTGGAGCTCCGCAAGCGACCCGAAGTCGAGCCCGTGCGGCGTCTTGAACGACTCGGTGAACGGCGGCTCGAACTCCTCGATCGGGAGCTTGTGAAAGATGCCGCCGCCGTCGTTGTTGACCGCGACGACCGTGACGTCGACGTCGCACCGGTCGACCGCGAGCAGCCCGTTCGAGTCGTGGTAGAGGGCGAGGTCGCCGACGACGAGCGTGAGGTCGTCGGTCGTCCCGCTCCCCGCGCCGAGCGCGCTGGAGACGATCCCGTCGATGCCGGAGACGCCGCGGTTACCGAGCGCGGTGACGTTCGCGGTCGTCGGCCCGACGAACCGGTCAAGGTCGCGGACGGGCATCGAGTTGGAGACGAACAGCGTCGCCGGGTCGGGGAGCGCGTCCGCGACCGCGCGGAGCGCGTCGCCCTCGTGGAACCCGGCGTCGGTCTCGACGGCCGTCGCGTCCGGGCCGTCCTCGCCGACAGCGTCCGCCTCGCGGGCGTGGACCGCCTCGGCGACCCGGTCCGCGTCCTCCCACTGCGCGCGCCAGTCCGGGTCCCCGCTTCCGCCCGCGACGAGCCGGGAGAGACGGGCGCAGAGCCGACTCGGCTCGGCGACGACGAGGTCGGTGGCGGCGAACTCGGCCTCGCGCCAGCGCCCAGCGGGGTCGACCTGATACTGGTCGGCGCCCGTCCCGGCGAGGTACTTCCGGAGCCGCTTCGAGGTCGGCGAGGCGCCGAGGCGGACGACGAGGTCGGGGTCGGCCCAGCCGTCGGAGCCGGCGCCCTCGTCCCCGTCGCCCGCGAGGTCGGCCGAGAGGTACGCGTCGTAGCCCCCGATGACGGGCGCGACGCGGGTGTGTCCGCCGTACCGGAGCCCGGAGAGCGGGTCGGCCAGCACGGGGAACCCGGTCGCGTGCGCGAGCGCCGTGACGGCCTCCGGATCGATCCCCGGCGGGTCGGCGGGGCCGGCGACGATCAGGCCGCGGTCCGCCTCGCTCAGCTCGGTCGCGAGCGCGCGCAGCTCGTCGTCGCCCGGCTCGGGCGCGCCGCGGGTCACGTCGACGTAGGGGCCGTCGCGTCCGCGCTCCGCCGCCTCGGGGAGGTCGTCGGGCACGTCGCCCGGGACCGGCGTCGGCTCCAGCGGCTTTTTAAACGGAACGTTGAGGTGGACCGGCCCCTGGTCGGCGCCCTCGGCGGCCGCGACGGCGCGGGCGACGGTGGTGCGGAGCGAGCGGAGCGCCCGGTCGTTCGCGGCCGGCTCGGGAAGGTCCTTATAAAAGCGCACGGCGTCGCCGTACAGCTTCTCCTGGTCCGCGGTCTGGTTCGCGCCGGAGTCGCGCAGCTCCGGCGGCCGGTCCGCGGTGAGCGCGAGCAGCGGGACGCGCGCGTTGTCGGCCTCCATCACGGCCGGGTGGTAGTTGGCGGCGGCGGTGCCGGAGGTACAGATCAGCGGCGTCACGCGGCCGGTCCGACGGGCCCGTCCGAGCGCGAAGTACGCGGCGGAGCGCTCGTCCAACTGCGAGAACACCGTGAGTTCCTCGTGACCCGCGGCGGCGACGGTCAGCGGCGTCGAGCGGCTGCCCGGCGAGGCGACGACGGCGTCGACGCCCGCGGCGACGAGCTCGTCGACGAGCGCGTCCGCCCACAGGACGTTCCGGTTCGGCGCGGTCATTGCCGTCGCTTCGGGCCCCGAGGTAAATAC